>JAZGHI010000354.1:0-9971 GCA_036480955.1 Candidatus Adiutricales bacterium | reverse complement strand
GTCTACCAGCGATTGAAACGGTTGAAAAACAGGGAAATCGTGACTCAGGAGAACTTAGACCGTGCCGAAACGGAGCGCACTTTAGCCGAGGGCAACCTTAAGCAAATCCGGGTACAGTATGAGGAAGGCTTTATACACGCACCCATCAGCGGTGTAGTTAACAACTGTTATGTCGATCCGGGAGAATTTGCGGGGCCGGGTACTCCTGTGTTTGAAATTATTAACATTGACAAAATGATAATCGATCTGAATGTGCCGGAGATGGACGTACGCTACCTCAAGGTCGGTCAGAAAGCTCTGGTGAGAGTGGACGCTTTCAAAGAGCGCCACCTTCAGGGAACCATAACCTTCGTCGCCTTCAAGGCCGACCCCACGACTAAGACCTTTCGGACCAGCGTGGCCATTGATAATGCCAAGCGGGATATTCGGGCTGGTATGATCGCCCGAGTGGCTCTGATACGGCGCGAGATAACCGAGGCCATGGTCGCGCCTCTTTCCGCCCTGGTGGATAAGAGCGGCGAACGCCTGGTGTTTGTGGAGAAGGATGGAGTTGCCCGGGCGCGTAAAATTTCAATCGGCGTCATAGAGCGGGATCGCATCCAGATCACCAGGGGATTAACCGCTGGCGACCGCCTGATCGTCAGCGGGCAAAACGGACTCGAAGAAGGAATGAGGGTCCAAGTCCAGTGATAATTAACAGGGTCGCCCTTCAGCGCCAGTCCACGGTTCTGCTGGCACTGGCGGTGATAATTATGGTCGGTGTTTTTTCCTACCTCTCGCTTCCCCGCGAGTCTTTTCCGGAAATCAATATACCGTATGTCTTCGTAACGACAAGTTATGAAGGTGTATCCGCGACCGACATTGAAACCCTGATTACGATGCCCATCGAGCGAAAATTGAAGGGGCTGGATAATGTAAAAAATATACGATCCACTTCAAATGAGGGGATTTCCACCGTAGCCATTCAGTTCTCCACTAGCGCGGACATTGAAAAGGCGCTTCAGGAAGTTAAGGACAAGGTCGACCTGGCCAAAAATGATCTGCCTCAGGACCTGCCTAGAAGTCCCAGCGTCATGGAAGTGAATTTTTCCGATATCCCAGTGGTCCGAATCATCCTTTCCGGGCCTTTCAGCTTACAGCGTTTGAAAAGCATCGCGGATGACATGAAAACAAAGCTGGAGGCCATCCCCGGCGTATTGGAAGCCCGATTGACCGGAGGCCTGGACAGGGAAATCTACGTTGAGTTCGATATGGACCGCACCGCGGCCTACAATGTCCCTTTTTCCAGTCTCATAGCCGCCGTTCAAAGAAGCAACGTCAACATGCCCGGCGGGAGCATGGATATCGGGGATTTTAATTATACTTTAAGGATTCCAGAGGAATTCAAACACCCGGCTGAAATTTTTTCTATCGTGGCCTTTGCCCGGGAGGGCAAGCCAATTTATCTTCGGGACTTAGCCACCGTAAAAGACGGCTATCGTAATCCCCTAACCCGATCCAGGCTGGACGGCCAAAACAGCGTTAACCTTGATATTCAAAAACGCACCGGTGAAAATATCGTCCAAATCAGCGACGCGGTGAGAGAAACGGTTGAGGAGATGAAGCTTAATCTGCCACCCTCTCTCGAAATTAATCTTACTTCCGATCAGGCTGATGAAGTGCGCCTGATGATTTCAGAACTGGAAAACAACATACTCTCCGGTTTGATCCTGGTGCTGGTTGTTATTTTTCTATTCATCGGCGGAAGGTCAGCCATATTTGTGGCCCTGGCCATACCCTACTCGATGTTTATTACTTTTGGTTTACTCACGGCAATGGATGTATCCCTGAATATAGTTGTTCTCTTCGCCTTGATACTATCATTGGGCATGCTGGTGGACAACGCCATCGTTATTGTCGAGAACATATACCGGCATATCCAGGAGGGTAAATCACGTTCTGAGGCCGCCGTCGCGGCCACTGACGAGGTGGCCTGGCCGGTTATCACCTCCACCCTGACTACCCTGGGAGCATTTGTACCTCTGCTCTTCTGGCAATCCATAATGGGACAGTTCATTAGATTTCTTCCCATAACTTTGATAATGGCCTTAAGCTCCTCCCTGATAGTAGCCCTGGTTATTAATCCAGTTCTTTCAGCCCGGTACCAGAAGGTTAAAATAAAGAAAGCGAATCCCGGGAAGAAAAATAAGAATAAAGAACCTCTCATCAAGAGATTCTATCTGGTCCTTTTAAAATTTTCGCTGAATCACCGATTGACAATTATTCTGATCTCGTTCTTAATTTTAATCGGCACGGTAGCCTCTTTTTTTACCTTTGGTAAGGGAATTGAATTCTTTCCCGGAATTGAGTCACGAAGAGCCTATATTTTCTTAAAATCTCCTGAAGGTACCAACCTTAACGCCACGGATAGACTGACTGCCCAGGTTGAAGAGATGGTAACCGGCTACGAGGATATCCGTCACTACATTTCAAATGTGGGGTCCGGGGGCGGCAATATCTTTTCCGCGGGGGGAGGTTCAGGGACACATATCAGTAATATAGTGCTGGAATTCATGGATTACCATGAGCGGTCCCGGCCGTCCAGTGAGACAGTGAACGAGATCAGGACGAAGCTGAAATCTAAAATAAAGGGGGCTGAGGTCCGGGTGGAGGAGGAAAGCATGGGCCCACCTACGGGCGCTGCCGTGAACCTGGAAATCGCCGGAGCTGATTTTGCGGTCCTGGGTGATCTGGCCGCAAAAATTCGTCAAGAGATCGAAAATATTCCTGGCTTGGTTGACCTTAAAGACGACTTCGTCAAGGGCAAACCTGAGATACGGATCAATGTGGATAAAGAAAAAGCCGCTATACTCGGGTTGGACACCTACACCATTGCTTATACCATCAAAGGCGCCATTCAGGGGGTGCAAGTTGGAAATTATCGAGAAGGCAAAGACGAATATCCAATCATAGCCCGATTGCCCGACAAAGATCGCAGGTCAATAGAGAGCCTGAAAAGATTAACGATATCCGGGCGCACTGGCCAGCCTGTTCCCTTGACCAGCGTGGCCGAGATCTCACTCACAAGAGGTTACGGGGCGATTAATCGGTTGAACCAGAGAAGAGTAATTACCATTTCCGGTAACGTATCAGGCCGGATTGCAAACGCTGTAAATGCTGATATAAAGGAACGTCTAGCTGACTTCGACTGGCCAAGGGGGTATTCCTATGCGGCCACTGGTGAGATGATGGAGATGAAGGAAGTCCAATCATTCCTTTCCAAGGCTTTTCTCGCTGCCGTGGTGATTATTTTTATCATACTGGTTACGCAGTTTAACTCCCTCGCGACACCAATGATTATCATTACGTCAGTCCTGCTCTCTTTCATAGGAGTATTTGCGGGTCTGCTCCTTACGAATCGACCGTTCAATATAATGATGACCGGAGTAGGCATGATCAGCCTGGCCGGGGTCGTGGTGAACAACGCCATCGTGCTCATCGACTATTATAAAAAGCTCATGGCCCAGGGCCTGTCCTCTCGAGAGGCTCTTGAAAAGGCCGGCCTGACCCGGTTCAGGCCGGTAATGCTTACGGCCATTACCACCATCCTGGGACTTCTGCCCATGGCCACAGGTATTAGTATCAATTTTCGCGAGAGGGCCCTTGAAGTCGGAGGGGAGATGTCCCAGATGTGGAACCACATGGCCATTGCCGTGATCTTTGGCCTTACCGTGGCCACACTGATGACACTGATCGTGGTGCCGGTCCTCTGCTCCCTGACGGACAGTTTTGAGAGCCGCTTCCGAAGAGCCAGCGTTTGATCAATTAGAGTGGCTCATACTTTGTTTTCCTTGACACTTCTAGTCGAATAAAAATAGTATTGGCTCAAGTAAAATAGATCAGACAGAGGTAGACTTTCGGGAGACGGTCTACACGTGTCCGATTCTAAGTTTTAGAGACTAAAAAAAGCAGTCCCTGAAACTCGTTAGCTTTAAATATTTCAGTCTATTTTATCTTAACCTGATGATTCAGGTGGCTAGAGCGTTTCCCAAAGGGAAACGCACAAACAGAAGATTGTTTGCGGGACAAACAATTGCGTAAACAATTTAAGCTGACAATCAGCCGAGATTCTTGAGATTCTTGAAATTTTTGGTCACCCGCGAGGAGGTGTGCTGATGTCTCTGGAAAACATGCGCGTTATTGCTTTAGGCGGGTGCGGCGGCATGGGAAGATTCGCCGTGCGGCAGGCCCTGACTTACGGCTTCGTCAAAGAGATTGTTGTGGCGGATTTAGATGGCGAAAAAGCCCGTGATTTCGCCGAAGAATGCGGTCCTAAGGTCAGCCCGGCTGAGGTGGACGTTTCTGATTCTTCGGATTTGGCCACCCTCATTTCCGGCGCGGATGTGGTTCTGGCCGCTGTGGGGCCCTATTTTCGTTTTGGAGTGCCAATCTTGCGTGCGGCCATACAGGAAGGATGCCACTATATTGATATAAATGACGATTGGGAGCCGACCCTGGAGATGTTCGAGCTTGATGACGCGGCCAAGGAAGCTGGTATTTCGGCCCTCATTGGCATGGGAGCTAGCCCGGGCCAGTCTAATATGCTGGCGGCCAAGGCCATGAACCTCCTCGATACAGCTGAAGAATTGATTACCGGCTGGGGAGTCGGCGGAGGTGGAGACCGGGTCCGAAGCCAAGATCAAAACGGCGCTGAACAATCCAGCCAGGCGGCACGTCCTTCTAGCCCCAGTGCGGCCATAGTGCATTGGCTTCACCAATGTTCGGGTAATATTCGGGTATTGTACCAGGGAGATTTTATCGACGTACCCCCTTTACAGGAAATAAAAATTGAATATCCGGGCATCGGTCTGGGCTCGGCTTATACTGTCGGTCACCCCGAACCTCTAACCATTCCTCGTTCAAGGACCGAGCTTCAAACCAGTTGTAATGTCATGGTGGTTTCACCTCGAATTGTCGAAACCCTCGGAGGGTTGGCTGTCGAAATTAACGCCGGCCGGATAACAGTAGAAGAAGCGGCGTCCATGTTCGTAAATACCAGGTCTTTCGGACGACGCCGGGAATCGGAAGACCGGACAGCCCGGGTCCCGAGCGGCCCACGTCTGCCGGGCCTGTTCGCTTACGCCAGCGGAATCAAAGATGGAAGAAAGACGGCAGTTGGGGTTACCGTATCGGCTGCTGTAGGCGGAGGGATGGGCGGCGCCACCGGGATTCCAATGGCCATCGGCCTGAATATGCTGGGTCAGGGAAAAATAACACGAAAAGGTGTGTTCGCCCCGGAGGCGGTCATAGATCCTGATGACTTCTTTGACGAGTTGGGACCGCTCTGCCGGGATCCGCGGGCCGGCTCCAGGGACATGCTGAACATTGGTACGATCCCCTGAAAAGGCAGATCGATTAAGTTTCAAACGGAGTTTATGGATTAAAATTTAATCTTCCATAAAGGGGAGGGGATCTTTCTTGCGGTAGCACAGAGCCTGGCAGACGGCTAAGAGCTTTCCGTCCTGGTCATTGACCTTGATTTCGTAGGCACCGGTCTTTCTGGTCCGGCTGATCTCTTTGGCCTCGGCCCTGAGCCTTGATCCGGGGGTTGGACTGGCAATATAAGTAATGTTCATATTAAGGGCCACAGCCACTGTGCCATAGGCGTTGCAGGCCGTTTCAAACGCCTCGTCGATCAGCGCGAAAATGACGCCGCCGTGGGCCATGTTAAAAATATTGCCCATGGAATCCGGGTCAAAGACCATCTCCACGGCTGAAGTCCCCTCGTCGATTTCCACCAATTTCAAATTGAGCGCCCTGGCAAACGGCTCGTTATCCACGGCCTTTTGAATGGCTTTCCTGACTTTTTTATCCATCGATTTTTACTCCGTTTTCAGAAAGCGTTCCAGATTCAGGTCCAGTGGAATGCGCATCCGGCGGCCTTCTTTGTCATCAAATAACAAATAATTATTTTCGCGGGCAAAAGCGAACAGGTCATAGGTTAAGCGAACGTCTTCCCGGCAATACTCTTCGACCAGGTCCAAACGGCCTTCTTTGACCCACTCGAGTGATTGAAGCCCATCCGCTGTTTTTTCCCGGCTCAAGGTTGCCCACCCCAGTTTGTCCAGACTCACACGCCAGCCCAGAACCGCGTATACTTCCACAAGCAGGTCCAGATTGGGGCGGGTCTTCAGGTTCTTGGGAGTGTAAGCGGACAGTACCTGATAGTCGAATTTGATATGATTGAATCCGATTATGAGGTCGGCTTCAAGGAGAAGATCAACCAATTCCTGTATCTTTTCTTCCTGAAAGACATGGTACTTATCATACCGGACGTCGTAGACCACCCCGGCCGCAATTCCCATGAGATGGGCTTTGCCCCAGCCCCCGACTTCAGCCGCGGACCTACTGGTTTCGAGGTCAAATACCATCAGTCTGGGTTCCGGGGATTTGCCTGGTTTTCGGTCATCATCCATGATTTCGATGCCGGACTGATCCAGTTCGCTAGAAATTTCGATGGCCCGTTTATCCAGCAGCACTTCGAGAACTCTGACCGCGGCGGACTTATCGAGAGGTTTGTTGCCCGAACCGCATTTAGGTGAGTGTATACACGAAGGACAACCGGATTCGCACTCACATGAGCTGACTAAATCCAGGGTTCGGGTAAGGAGTTCTTCCAGGACCTTGAACCCGGCTTTGGCCAATCCCACCCCTCCGGCGTGACCGTCGTAGATAAATACGGCCCCTTTCTCGATCTCGGGGTGCATGGGATAGGAGATGCCCCCCATGTCGTCCCGGTCGCAGAGGGCCTCCAGGGGAAACAGGCTTATTGCCGCGTGCTCGATAGCGTGGATACCGCCCATATAATGCTGGCCCTGATCGAGGGAAGCCGGCACAAAATCTTCGAATTCAAACCAAAGTCCCTCAGTCTCGAATACCGTTTCCGGCAGGTCAAGATTGCCCGTACCCACCAGTTCCTGGCCCCGAAGCAGTCTTTTTTCATAACCGATAACCTTCTCGCGAACCCGGAGTCTTCCCAGCTTTGCCAAAAAATTGAGGATGGGTTTAGCGGCTGTCACTTCCAGGATGTCTGTCTCCTTTTCGCTCTTGGGCCGTGTGTAATAATCCACGTCTTCCCTGCGGGCAAAGGCGTTCCGCTGTTTTAGATCCAGGCGGGTAATCAGCCAGGATTCAGCCCGGTGATAATATACGGCCCCGGGATGGCATTCATGGAAAACCCTGTGTGAGTCCAGTCCGCCGATTACCTGGCCGGAATCTTCATCCAGGATGGTGAAACCTTCACCGGCCGTGCGGATATCCACCTCACGGTGCGGCCTCTTCCGGGGAGAAAAATATCGCTGTCCGTCCTCGGAAAGGAGAAGCCGGCCATCGCGGCAGGCTTGGTCCATTAACTCGGGCTTTTCTTGAGGACGAAAATAGGAATCGTCCTTGGAAAGGGGCAGCTCAGCGGCGGCACAAGGTAGGTGGGCCAGGGTAATCGGTTCGTTGTCGGGATCAAGGACGGCTGGTTCGAAGCCCCGGCTGAAAAAATCCTGGGGATGGTGAATGAAATACTGGTCTAGAGCATCAGGTTGAGCCAGGAGCAGAACGGCGGATTCCCTATCTGACCGGCCAACCCGTCCGCTCCTCTGCCAGGTCCGGACGATACTGCCCGGATACCCCACTAGAAGGCAGACTTCAAGAGCACCTATATCAAGGCCCAGCTCCAGGGCGCTGGTGGTAATGACACCCAGTAATTCCCCGGTGTTCAACTTAGCTTCAATTTCCCGTCTCTCAGCCGGTAGAAATCCGGCCCGGTACGAACTGATCTTATGTTTGTGGTCCGGCGCCATCTGCAGGGTCCACCTGTGCATGAGCTCTGTCAGCCGTCTCGACTGGGTAAAAGCGATTGTTCGTAACCCGTCCCGAATGGCCCTGGTAAAAATACGGGCCGTGGTTACGGCCGTGTTTGTTTCGGGATTGAGCAGCAGAAAATGTTTGCCGGCTGAAGGGGCCCCGGATTCGGTCACCGGTTCGCATTCGAGACCGGTCAGGGCCTGGCTGAACTGGGCCGGATTTCCGATGGTGGCTGAAGAAAGGATAAAGACCGGTTTAGCGCCGTAATAATCGAGAATTCGTTTTAACCGCCGGATGATCTGGGCCAGATGGCTTCCGAAAATCCCTCGATAGGTGTGTATTTCGTCTATGACCACGAATTTTAAATTGGACCAGAGTTCGGCCCAGGTGTCGTGAAAGGCTAGAAAAGACAGATGCAGCATGTCCGGATTAGTGATCAGTATCTGGGGCGGATTCTCCCTTATTTTTTTTCGCCGGTAGGGACTCGTGTCACCGTCGTAGACACGAGCCTCGATCTCGGCCTGATCTAGCTGTTCTAACTGTTCGTTCATCAGATTGAGGACCTTAAGCTGGTCTTGCTCCAAGGCCTTTAACGGAAAGAGGTAGAGGGCCCTGGATTCGGGATCCTTCAGCGCGGTCTCATAGACCGGCAGGTTGTAAATCAGGCTCTTGCCGCTGGCCGTGGGCGTGGCCGTGACCACATGCCTTCCCTCCCGGATGAGGTCCAAAGCCTGAACCTGGTGGGAATACAAACTCTTGATCCCCATGGATCTGAGGGTTTTCTCCAAAGCCGGCGGCAATGGCTTGGCGAGTCTGGCCGAGTTTTCCGGCCGTGCCGGGATTTCCTCGTGCCATACGATTAATCTGCCAAACTCGTTGGAACTTTTTAAACGGTCAAGAAATCTCATCGGGCCGGCCCGGTTTCCTCGCTGCCGTACCTTAAGGCCGACTGAATACGTTTGGCCGGGGACGGATGGGAGTAGAAAAGAAACTCGATAACAGGGTGGGGCTCGCTTTCGGTCAGATTCAATTTGGCCAGGCGGTTCATGGCTGAGGCGAACGGTTCAGCCAGACCTGTGAATTTGATGGCGTATCGGTCCGCTCCCCGTTCCAACTTTCGTGAATACATATTAATGGCGGGCAAGGCTAATAGTCCGATGAGGAAGAAGATCAGCACCAAGAGTGGCAGGCCGGCAATATCTTGAAGGGACTCAAATCCGATAGAGGGGCCCAGTACCCGGAAAACCCGGTCACACACAGCGAAGGTGAAAAAGGTCATGAAAATTTGTATAACGAGCAATCTTGGCATGTGACGAAGCCCGTGATGGCCTAATTCATGGGCCAGGATCACTTCGACCTCGGCCGGTTCGAAGTTATTCAGAAGAGTGTCGGATATGACTACACGGCGCGTCGCTCCCCAGCCCATCAATGCCGCGTTGGCCTCCCTGGTTTTAGCCGCGAGGCCCCATTCGTAGATGCCCCGCACTTTTGTCTTGGCCCGCTCGCACAAGCGGTTCAGTCTTTCCGAGAGATCCGTCTCGGGCAAGGGTTTGAACTTATAGAAGAGCGGCAGGATGAGAACAGGCGTCAGCTGGGCCAGGAGGAAGAAGCAAAAAGCGAAAACGGTTCCGGCCACAAGCCACCACCAGTCGCCAGTCCGGCTTATGACAAAGTAGAGCAGTTCCACGGCCGCGCCCCCCATTACCAGCCCCAGAACAGTACTCTTGACATAATCCAGGGCCCAACCGAATCCGGATTGGCGGAGAAGACCGAAACGCCGTTCCGCGAAGAAACCGGATGCAATGCTTAAGGGAAGAGTGGTCAGCTCGAACAGCAGCATGAATACCGAGAAATATATGAGAATCTGGAAAAAATAGTTAGATCCGATTCGAGCGGCCAGGTCGCTGAGACCAAAAGAGAGGTCAGTGAAGACAAAAACAAGGAGATAGATGAGTCCCAGACCCAGCTGTACGTATTGAAACCGTCTCTTGATACGGTTATATCGCCTGGCCTGCTTTTCTGCTTCAAAACCCTCGAGGTTCTTTTCGTCAGTCATAATCTGTATGCCGTTCGAGAAATTTATATCAGATAGAATCATTGCAGGCAAGCTGAAGCAAGCGGGACGGGTGGATTTT
>JAZGHI010000353.1:0-2118 GCA_036480955.1 Candidatus Adiutricales bacterium | reverse complement strand
CTTACCTGCTTCTTGATGAGGGCCGGGTATTCTTTCGCAGCGCAAAAGAAGTGGAAAGTTGCTCCGGTTCCGAATGCCAGGAAAAGCTTAAGGAAAAATGGGGCCAAGGTTCGGCGATTGTCTGTATTGGACCGGCCGGTGAATCCCAGGTTAAATTTTCTACCTTGGTTGACGGGTCTTTTGAAGCCCCAATCCGGGGCGGGCTGGGGGCCATTTTTGGAGCTAAAAATCTAAAGGCTTTAGCGGTGAGGCCTTATCTCCCCATAAACAGTGAAAAATCCGGTGAATTTCTCGAGGCAGTTCTTCCCTTGATTAAGACTTTAAAAGAACCTGAATCCAACCCTTTTCTCGAAATGGGGACCCTGGCTGTTTTGGAAAAATTAAACCATGTGTGCGCTCTTCCAGCGCGAAATTTCCAGGCGGCTGACTTTCCGCAAGAGTGGTTCAACGCTTTGGAAGGTTTGAGCATTCAGAAAAGGTCCTGTCCCGGTTGTCCGGTGGCATGTTTGGAGGTTCTTGCTCCCGAATTGAATGGCCAACCTCCGCAAAATGAGTTTAACATTCCTCTGAATCCCGAATCATTATGGGCCCTTGGTCCCCTCTTGAATATTTTAAATCTGGACGAAACGCTGACAGCGCTTCAAGCGTGCGGCCAATATGGAATGGACCCGGTTTCTTTCGGCATTTTGGCGGCCTGGTTGGCGGAATGCCATGAGAGAAAGATTCAACTGGGAGTTGTCCCGGATCTAGTGCCGGAATTTGGCAGTGGGTCATGGTTGCCGGAATTATCCGCAAATATAACGGAAGGTAACGGAATTCTAGGGTTTTTAGGCCAGGGGGTCTTTGAGGCGGCTAAACGAACAGGTTCTGGCAGTCAGGCTTTTGCCATGCATTTTTGCGGGCAGGAATTGTCATTTGTTGACCCCCGGCGTGGTTTTTGGCCGCTGTCCTTTCTCGGACCCGCTGTCCGAATACCACCGGAACAAAATGGCCTCACATCCGTAATTCGGCCTGAAGAAGACTGGATTTTTAATATAATTCAGGCGGAAAACCTTTGGGCACTCTTAGAATCATTCGGCATCTGTCAATGGGTGGGTCTGGCCCAGGATAACCTTTATGAAAACCTAGCGATTTTTTATCAGCTACTTTCAGGAAATGATAAATCAATACAATGGGTCGAGACGTTGGGCAAAGGATGTATGAATCTGATCAGGGCCTTTAATTGGCGGGAGGGATGGCGTTCGGAGAATTCATACCTGCCGGAACTGTTTTTCGAAGAAGATCTGGTGACATCTCAGCAGGTTTATCCGGCGTTAGATGCCCGCGTATGGCAAGAAGGCATGCAAGCATATTTTTCGCTTTGGACATCGACCCGAAAGAGCAATCCAGATACAATGCCGATACATCAACAGGAGGATCGTAATGAGTGAAAGCGAGAAGCAGGCGCTTAGAATAGGCGTTTTTCTTTGTCACTGCGGAACCAATATAGCCGGGGTTCTGGATATGAAGGAACTGAGTGAGTTTGCGGCTCGCCTGCCCGGAGTTGTTCAAACAGCCGACAATTTGTACTCATGTTCGGAGCCGGGACAGCAGGAGATCGTAAGGTTGATCACGGAAAACAGTCTCAACCGGGTGATAGTAGTCGCCTGTACGCCTAAACTGCATGAGGTTACATTCAGAAAATGCGTCATTCAAGCAGGTTTGAACCCTTTTTTGTTGGAAATGGTCAACGTCAGGGAACAACTCACCTGGGTACATTCCCGGGAGCCGCGGCTGGCGCTTGATAAAGCCAAAGATGTGTTGGCCGCGGCAGTGGCCAGAGCCAATCTTCTGGAGCCTCTGGAATATATCCGGGTCCCGGTAACCAAAAAAGCGCTGGTTGTGGGCGGGGGGATTGCCGGGCTGACTGCCGCTTTGGATTTAGCCGAGGCGGGAGTGGATACGATCCTGGTGGAACGGGAACCCAGTGTGGGCGGACGCATGGCCCAGCTGTGCAAAACTTTTCCAACCATGGACTGTCCCGTCTGAATACTGGCCCCCAAGATGGTTGACGCGGTGCGTCACCCCAAAATTAAATTGATGGCCTATGCAGAAGTGAAGGAAGTTAAGGGCTATGTC
>JAZGHI010000352.1:0-4345 GCA_036480955.1 Candidatus Adiutricales bacterium | reverse complement strand
TGAGGGATCCAAGCGTAAATCCCACGGCCATACCGGTTGATACGATCCCGTTAGCTAGGCCAAGGTGCCTGTCTGAAAACCAGACACCGCAGGCTTTATGAACAACCGGGGGAATCATGGCTGAAATCAGGCCGAATAGAAACAAGGTGCCGGCCAGGGTGCTGAAACTGCCTGTAAATCCCCTTAAAGCTCCTGCGATGCCCCCTAGAAAACAGGCCACATACAAGACCCGCTTTATGCCAAAACGGTCGCTTAAGAGACCTCCAGCCAGGACTACGAAAATCCCGGCGAAGGGCACCATACCCCAGGCCATACCGATTTGAACCAGGCCTAAATCAAGATCCCCGGCGATCTCTCTGAAAAGTACCGGCATGCTCATCATCGGCATGGCCACGGCAAAGGTGAAAGTCATGGCAGAGAGGGCCAGGATATACCACCTGTAATAGGATGCTGAACCTGTTCTGGTTTGTGGACTCAAGATTACAACCCTAGTGAAAGCTAAAGGACTTCTCAGCTAGTCAGCGCGTGTAAGCGAGTAAAGCAGCGGAATCAGCAGTAAGGCGGCCATGGATGAAATAATCATGGCCACCCACATGACGGATGCCACCTGGAGATGGATTCTTAGGGGTGAAAAAAAGAAGACTGAGAGCCCAATGGCCAACCCAAAGGCGTTGGCCAGGATCGGCCTGGAAACACTGGATAAGGCTGAGTCCACGGATTGTTTTTTTCCCTGGCCAAGTTTCCGGAAAAAGTAAATACCGGAAATGAGGTGAATGGAATAATCGACCCCTATACCGACGGTCATGGCCGATAGGTTGGCGGTCAGCAAGTTGAGGTTGAATTTAGTCAAGGCCAGCATACCTAAAACAGCGGTAATAGTTATTATGATGGGGACCAATCCTATCAAACCCGCGCTGAATTTCCTCAAGGTTATCAGGAGCATGACGAAAATGAGAACTAAAGCCAGCCCGAGACTTCGTGTCTGGCTCGAGACTACAAGGTTATTCATCTCGTCAAATAAGACGGGCATGCCGGAGATAACCCGGATTATGTCCTGGTGTTTGGCTACGAACTCCTCGATCCCGGCAATCTGGCTGGAAGTAATATCCTGGGTCCTTATCATTATTCTTAAGCCATCAACCGAAACCCAGGATTTAAGACCTTCTTCACCCAGTTGCGTTGAAAGCAGCTGTCCAATCATCGGATTCCGCGGGTAACCCTGCTGCCCGGTCATCATCTTGTTCACGCCCGCGGCCAGGTCAAAAATCGAGAAAACACTTTTGATCCCCGGAACTTTCTCCAGTTCCCTTTCTACGCCAAGTGCCCTTTCCGCGAACTGAAAATCTGTTAGAATATCCAGGCCCTTATCGTTGACTATCTCGCCAATCAAGGGCATGGCGCCGCCGAAAGATTTTTCGATTTTACTGAAGGTCTGTCTGATCTCCGTACCTTTTTTAAAGAACAGCAACTGATTGGATTCGACTTCAAGTTTAGGGATAAACCAGACGGCTAAAATGATGATGGTCAGAAAGGCCAGCCCAACTATTAATCTTTTTTGAGAGGCTGCCAATACAAGTTTTACTAAACGGTGCTCATCGGCGTTATCTGGTGGAGGTCCAAGTTTCACCCTTGTCAGCACAGCCGGAAGGAAGAAGAGGGCGTTGAATCCGGCAAAACCTACCCCTAATGTTACAAAGATCCCCATTTCCCTCATTGGGATCACTTTGGCCCAGGTCAGCGACATAAATCCAGCCATGGTGGTAATAGTGGCCAGAAAAATAGGCACGCCAACCATACGCATGGTGGCTACGGTCAGTTCCAGCCGGTCCGAGTAGTTTTTCTGATTCTGCTGCAAATGGCTTACATAATGAAGCCCATAGGCCGAACCTATGACAATAATGAATATCGGGCTTATAATAGTTACCATATTCAGACCCTGCCCACTCCAGAAAATGGTTCCGAATGTCCAGAGTGCCGCTAGTCCGGCCGGGACTATGGCTAGGAGGGTCAGCTTCCGGTTCCTGATTATGGTGTAGAAAACCAGCAACACCAAGATAATGGCTGTGGGTGGAAAGATTAAAATAATTCTGATGAGGTAGTTCCACAGGGTGTCCTGTATGATTTCATTGCCAGCTAGAGACAGTGAAAATGTCTCATGGTTTCTGGCAATTTCTTTCATGGCCTTGATTACGTCCCTGACCGGGGCGTCCAAATTCAGTGCGACCACAAAAATGCCTGTCCGCTTATCCGGCGCTAGGAATTGATCGGTAAAAACTGATTTTTTCTCTATGAATTCCAGCAGGGTCTGATAGTTGTTCTCTATAAATGTTTCGTTTACAGGTGTCATTCCGCCAATGGAAGGCAGTTCGGAGGGAACGAAACCTTGAACCAGGGCCACATCGTCTATGGAACCGAATTCTTTCAAAAGCTTGAAAGCCTTTATCAGGCTGTCTTTTGCCAATAAAGAATCAGTGTGTTCTATCAGAACACTGATGGTCTCACCAGTCAGATATTTTTCATTTAGTTGGTCGAAAGCTACGGCTTTCGGATTGCCGCCAGAGAAAAAGCTCATGAACTCCGTGTCGAGTTTGAAACGAACGAATGAAATAACGGCTATGATATTCAAAATGGCTACGAAGCCGATGATTATTTTAGACTTATTAAAAAGTAAATTGGCGAGTCTCTCCATAACGATACCTTTCTCAGGCCAGGATTCAGGATTAGTGAAAAGATCGGTTTACAACCCTCTGCCGGATCCTAGGATCTGTTTAAAAAATTCAAGACTTATGGCTGTACAAATATTGGGAAAAGGCATGGTATAAGCTCTTTAGTGAATAGATTTATACCAAAAATCCTGCTTTGAATCTAATAGTATTTTTGAAGTAAAAGAGGATCGTCTGAAACTGGTCTGGATCAACCGGTGAATTCCTACCTGGCATTGACGTAACCAGGGTGTTTGCCAAAATAATTTTTCGGTTGAAAGGTATATAATGAAATCTGGGCCAACGAAGTTAAGCGGGCTATTAGAAGGTTAACACCAAAGCGGCGGAGGCAACCGCCATAAAAGATACGTATTCTGAAAATGGAAAACGCGGGCCTGAGCCCGCGTTTATTCTGGAGGGATTTTAGAGGTTAATGAGAAGTGTATGTAAAGGCGTAGACGGAATTCCTACGCCGGAGTAGAGGTTACCAGCATCCTCGACCTGGACCGAAACCCATGCCTCTGCCCCAACCTCTGGCGTAACCAGGCCGCCAATCGGGATTGTTCTTCTTGAATTCGAGGGCAAATTGAAAATGCTTTTCTGTCATCTGGTTCTGGAGTTGCGTAATTTCCTTGTGAAGAGCTTTGACCTTTTCTTCGTCAACCGTTGGCGCGGCCATCAGGTTGCTCAATTCAGTATGTTTCTGATAGAGTTCATTGCGTTCTTTTTCGGTTTCTTTGAACATCTTGTACCTGGGATCATTCTGATCGAAGCCTCTCATGTAGGGTCCGGGCATATGGCCCCAACGGTTTGAACCTCCGTAACCGTGACCCATTCCGTAACCGCGTCCCATGCCCCAGCCGCGGCCGCCCGCCCAGGCCGAAGTGGCCATTAGTCCAAATGCTAATAATAAAACTAGTATCGTTACCGCTGTCTTTTTTCTTTGCATCGTTGAACCTCCATCAAGGTCTTTAGTTGCCTTCCAATATGAGCAAGGGGTATGCCATGCGGGAGTAGATCGCTCATTTTTGACATAAGCGATTGTTTTTAAAGAAAAAAATTGGAATAGCAGCGATATGGCTTCTAATACGATTCAAAAAATAGGCGGGTGATTTTTTTACAATTTATAGCTTGGTGTAAAGATTTTAGACTTCGCATGGCCGGCCATACCTCCTGTCTGCATCTCTCTAGGTAACGCCAAAGCATGAGTCACAAAAACTCGAAGAGGTAAACAAAATAATTTTTCCGGTACTTAATTTAACCCAGAGAAAATTGGAGCGGGGTTCTAAAGCCGGATTGAGATGTTTCAGTTTATCAGAAAAAGGATTTGAGTCGGAAGGACGGCTTTGAGATAATTCAATACTGCGCCATTCTCTGGGACATTGTTTCCGGGGCATACTACATCCATCCGTTCTAAATCCGATTTTTAATTGGATTTCCTGAAATTCCCGAAAAATCCGCCGATCATACCAAGAAATTATGGGCCCAGATAGTAATTGAAGGATATGTAAAAAACCAAGCAGGAGAATTTCTGATTAAAGTCTTCTCGAATCGCCATTTAAATAATTTACTTGGGATTTATTGGTTATGGCAGAATACTCTAATTGTTTACGCAGTGAACAATCTTCTGTTTTTGCGTTTTC
>JAZGHI010000351.1:0-2018 GCA_036480955.1 Candidatus Adiutricales bacterium | reverse complement strand
GAAAGATATTGAGGACGGCTTCTTCGACCTGGACGGCGGATTGCCGGTACAGCCTGACGGAGGTCTGAAGTGTTTCGGGCACCCCATCGGCGCCAGCGGCATTCGTATGATCTACGAGATGTACAAGCAGCTTCAGGGCAAGGCGGGACCCAGGCAGATAGAAAACCCCAAGCTGGGCCTGACTCATAACCTGGGCGGGGCTCCGGCCGGCTGTATGATTTATGTAGGCATCGTGGGACTGCCGGACGCTTAAGAGCCGGCTGTTCTTTCGAAAAATTGAAAATCAGGTTCTCTTACGGCTCGTTTGACGTCCAGCCGGAAGGGTGGATCGGCATGTAGCCAATTTAGCCGAACCCAACCAATAGGGGGCATGGGCCAATTGTTTCCGGCCATGCCCCTGTCTTTAGCTTAACCGCTCGATCGCTTCTTAGAAGTATAGTAATTGCTAAAAATATGTTCCGTTTCCAGTAAAGGGAGCAATTATCCTATCAGCTAACATCGGAGACATGCAAATAAAGGCAATTACACGATGTTTTGGCGTTTGTCTCGACGTATGGAGCACGATTGACTGACATAGTTTTCATGTTATTAATGGCCTAAAACGGAGCATTAGTATGACAAACGCTCTAACCTGAACGCGGGCAACCCATTCTGGCCGCAATGTTCTCCAAATACCGTTACTCAGCCGTCCGGGAAGGTGGTTCAGCGGTCTTGCCCTCGGTTAAGGTCTTGGGCAATAATTCCACCAACTCCTCGGGAGTCCAGTTACCGTCTTTATGCAATGTTCCCTCAACATAAGGCGGGTCGCGATAAATTCCGACCGAACCCATCCGAACGTCGAAGACACAACCGTTGACATTTTCCGCGGCGTCAGAGGCCAGAAAAACCACAAGAGAACTGCAGCCTTCTGGTGGAACGGCCTGTTCCCTCTCCGAAATCCTCCTCTCCGCTTCTTCCCGGCCAAAACGCTTCCGGTAAGACTCCATCATCTCCGGCGATTGAGTCATTCTGGTGGCGGCCCCCGGCCGGAGACAATTGACGGTAATCCCGTACTTCCAGACTTCCTGGGCCAGGCCCCTGGTCAGCCCTACTATACCTTCCTTGGCCACTACGTAGTTAATCTGTCCTGTTCCGCCCAATCCAGCGCTGGAGGAAGTGTTAATAATCCGGCCTACCTGCTGTTTGCGAAAGACCTTTATGGCCTCTCGTGCGCAATAGAAGTGGCCGTAAAGGTGAACTTTTATGACCGCGTCCCAGTCATCGTCGGTCATGTTCCAACTCATCTTTTCCCGGAGCATACCGGCGTTATTAACCAGGGCATCCAGCCGGCCGTAATTATCGACGGCGGTCTTTATTATATTTGCCGCCCCCTCTGGATCGGCCACTGAATCATGGTTAGCCACGGCCTCACCGCCCATAGCCTTTATCTCGGCCACCACTTCATCCGCGGGACTCGGATCAAAGCCTCGCCCGTCCCTGGCCACGCCGGGATCGTTGACGACCACTTTCGCTCCCTGCTCGGCCATGGCCAAAGCATGGGCCCGTCCGATCCCGCGGCCTGAACCGGTTACTACAGCTACTTTTTCGAATAGAATATCACCCATGGTCAACCCTCCTTGCCTGTTTCGGGTTCTTCTTTAAAAAAAGTTTGTTTGAGTATCCGCCAACAGTAAACACCCTGACCCTTAAACGCTATTTCAGAAGAACGCTGTGTATAGCCATCCGGGTAAAAAAAATTATTCCTATCCGATTCTGAGCGGGAAGGAAAATTCCTTGGGTAACGGCTCTTGGATTGCCTCCTGCCCAGAAATAATCCCCATTTTCTTACCTCTTGCCGTATATCCAAAGAAAGGTTTGAATATTGATCAGAACTGCTGCTACCAGGTCCGCCTGTAATGTATATCCATCATACTACCTTCGTTCTTAAAACCTGTCAACACGTTTGCCCGTCACGTTAACCGGTCCGGGACCAGGCTAGACCAAGGCCTTCGGGTTGAGGTCCTGCCCCCCACAGGGTC
>JAZGHI010000350.1:0-6676 GCA_036480955.1 Candidatus Adiutricales bacterium | reverse complement strand
TCCCCCTTCCGGTCCCAGATCGATAATATAATCGGCGCACTTAATCACGTCCAGATTGTGCTCGATAACCACCACGGTGTTGCCCTGATCCACGAGACTGTTGAGCACTCTTAAGAGTTTCTTTATATCGTCGAAGTGCAGGCCGGTTGTCGGTTCGTCAAGGATGTACAGTGTCCGTCCGGTGCTGCGCTTGGACAGCTCACGGCTGAGCTTTATCCTCTGAGCCTCGCCTCCGGACAGAGTCGTAGCCGGCTGGCCCAGCTTTATATACCCCAGCCCAACGTCCCTGACCGTGGTCAGTTTATTCTTGATGGGTGGGATGTTCTGGAAAAAGTCCCAGGCCTGGTCGACGGTCATGTCCAGAACGTCGGCGATGGAGGACCCACGGTAGTGGACCTCCAGGGTGTCCCGGTTGTACCTCAGCCCCTGGCAGGCATCGCATTTGACGAATACGTCGGGCAGAAAGTGCATCTCGATTTTGAGGATACCGTCCCCGGAACAGGAATCACACCGGCCGCCTTTGACATTGAACGAGAACCGTCCCGATTTGTAACCTCTGGCCCTGGCCTCGGGGAGCTTGGCGAACAAATCCCTGATGTGGTTGAACATTCCGGTGTAAGTGGCCGGGTTGGATCGGGGTGTCCGGCCGATGGGGCTCTGGTCAATGTCTATCACCTTGTCGATATGCTCCAGGCCTTTGATCCTCTTGACCTTACCAGCCCGGTTTTTCGAGCGGTACAGCCGCTGGGCCAGGGCCTTGTACAGGGTCTCGACGACCAGGGTGGATTTCCCCGACCCCGAGACGCCGGTTACGCAGGCAAAGGACCCTATCGGGATCTTGACCGTGATATCCTTGAGGTTGTTGGCCGAGGCCTTCTCCAGGATGATGTGGCCGTTTGTTATCCGACGCCTTTCTTTTGGGACCTCGATTTTCAGCCGGCCGGAAAGATACTGCCCGGTCAGCGACTTCCTGGATTTGAGTATCTCTTCCGGCGGTCCGGTAAAAATTATCTTTCCGCCGTCTCTCCCCGCCCCGGGTCCCAGGTCAAGGACGTGGTCGGAAGCCAGGATGGTTTCAGCGTCGTGCTCCACTACCAGTACGGTATTGCCCAGGTCCCGCAGTTTCTTAAGTGTGTTCAGCAAGCGGATATTGTCTCTCTGGTGCAGGCCGATGGAAGGCTCGTCCAGGATATAGATCACTCCCACCAGGCGGGAGCCGATCTGGGTGGCCAGGCGGATGCGCTGGCCCTCGCCTCCGGAAAGGCTGGCCGACGACCGGTCCAGGGCCAGGTAATCCAAGCCCACGTTACCCAGGAATTCGAGGCGTTCCCGAATTTCCTTGATCACCCGGCGGCCGATCTCCATCTCGCGGCCGGTAAGCTCAAGCGTTTCAAAAAAGTCCCGTGTCTCAGCCACGGAAAGAGCGGTCACCCGGTTGATGTTCAATCCACCTATCCGGATGGCCAGGCTCTCCTGGCGCAGCCGGGCGCCGCCGCATTTGGGACAATCCCGATAACTCATGTATTTCTCGGCCTCTTCCCGCGAATGAGCCGATTTGGTGTTCAGATGGCGTCTTTCGAGTTGGGGGATCATCCCCTCGAAGGGGCGGCGATAAAAATGGCGGCGGTCTCTCCGCTCGAAAAAGAATTGGATCTCTTCATCACCCGAACCGTATAATAAGACCTCCCGAATTTTCTTGGGCAGTTTCTTGAAAGGGATGTAAATGTCGAAGGAATAGTGCTCGGACAGGGCCTGGTAGATCTGGTGGACGTAGACTGAGGAGGTGCGGGCCCAGGGGGCTAAGGCCCCTTCCCTGAGTGACAATTCCGGATTGGGGACTATCAGATCCGGATCGAAATACATCATGGTTCCCAGACCGCCGCAGGTCTGGCATGCACCCTGGGGGCTGTTGAACGAAAACATGGCCGGGGTCAGTTCCGGGTAGCTTATACCGCAGAAATCACAAGACAGATGCTCGCTGAAAAAAAGCTCCTCTTGACCCAGAACATCGACCATTAACGTCCCGGCCGAAGAACGGAGGGCTAGTTCCACCGAATCGGTCAGCCGCCGCCCGACGTTGGCCTTGACCACCAGCCGGTCAACGACAACCTCCAGGTTGTGCTTCTTGTTCTTGTCCAATTCTATGTCTTCCTCAAGATCCCGAATCTCACCGTTCAACCTGATCCGAACGAACCCGTCTTTACGGAGCTGGTCCAGGAGCTTGACGTACTCACCCTTCCGGCCGGTCACCAGGGGGGCCATGATGATCATGCGGGTTCCCTCGGGCAGACGCATGATCTGGTCAACAATCTCCGGCACGGTTTGCGAGGTGATCTCCCGGCCGCATTTGTAGCAATGAGGCCGGCCGATTCGGGCGTAGAGAAGACGCAGGTAATCGTAAATCTCAGTGACCGTCCCCACGGTAGACCTGGGATTTTTGGAGGTTGTTTTCTGTTCTATGGATATGGCCGGCGACAAGCCTTCGATGACGTCCACGTCAGGCTTATCCATTTGTTCCAAAAACTGGCGGGCGTAGGCGGAAAGGGATTCCACGTATCGGCGCTGGCCTTCGGCGTAAATGGTGTCAAAGGCCAGAGAAGACTTCCCAGACCCGGACAGGCCGGTAATGACCACCAGGGAATTTCTGGGGATGTCGGCGTTTATGTTTTTCAGGTTATGTTCTCGGGCTCCACGCACGATAATATAGTCCAGGGCCTGGTTTATTTGGGACTCCCTTTGGGGCACCTCTTTTATAACCTCCTGAAATTAGATATCTTTTCCCCTGCGAGGAATTGCCGGCCAATGTGAGATCGACTAAAAGGATCAAACCGGAAACAAACTTTTATTATGCCATCCGGCCAGATCGTTTTCAAGCTAAATAAATTATATCGGATTGTTTTTCAGGCTGAAAAACCTCAGCGCGAAACTAGTCTTTGGCGCTGCGTCGCGAATTATTTCATACACCGTGAATTTTCATCCACTCATCCAGATTCTCTAAGGCGCGGCGCGAGTAAAAAGCTTTTCGTTCCTTTTTTTTGACACCCTGAGGGGGAGAAGGGAATAGACCGAAATTGACGTTCATGGGTTGGAATTCCCTGGGTGTGGGATCGGTCAGATGGGTAACCAATGCCCCGTGGGCCGTGAACCGGGGCGGGTTAACCAGAGGCAATCCCTTGACCAGCCGGGCCGCGTTTTCACCGGCCAGGAGTCCCATGGCCGATGATTCCACGTAGCCCTCGACCCCAGTGATCTGGCCGGCCAGAAATATCCGCGGGTGACGCCTTAACTGTAAGAACGGGTTCAAATGGCGGGGGCCGTTGATAAAAGTGTTCCGGTGAACGCTGCCGTACCGGACGAATTCGGCTTTTTCAAGTCCGGGTATCAATCGGAATACCTTGTCCTGTTCAGGCCATTTCAGCCTGGTTTGGAAACCTACCAGATTATACAAAGTTCCGATTTCGTTCTCGCGCCGAAGCTGAACCACACCATAGGATTGTTCTCCTGTCCTGGGATCAATAAGGCCAACCGGTTTTAGCGGACCGAACACCAGGGTTTTTTCCCCCCGGGCGGCCATGATTTCCACGGGCAGACATCCTTCAAAATAGCGGGGTTTTTCAAATGGCCTCAATTCCACGCATTCGGCCTCGACCAGCGCCGCGTAAAACTTTTTATATTCCTCCTCGGTCATGGGGCAGTTGATATAATCATCCGGCCCCCCCTTCCCGTATCGAGAGGCGCTGAAGACCTTGTCTCTTTCTATTGATTCGGAAGTTACAATGGGTGAAATGGCGTCGTAAAAATGGAGGTGTTCGGAACCAATGAGATCGGACAAAGACCTGGACATGTTCTTAGATGTCAACGGGCCGGTGGCCAGTATGGTCAAGCGGTCTGGATCAAGCGCGGCCGCCTCCCGCCTTATGATCCTTATGAGGTTCAGGGACTCAATCCGTCTAGTTATAAAGGCTGAAAAACGGTCCCGGTCCACGGCCAGGGCTTGACCGGCCGGCACCCTGGTCATCTCGGCCGCCTTAAGAATTAGTGAGTCGAGCCGGCGCATTTCCTCTTTTAAAAGGCCCACGGCCGTGTTGGGATTATTGGACCTGAGGGAATTGGAGCAGACCAGTTCAGCCAGTTGGTCCGATTCGTGCGCCGGAGAAAATTTCTCTGGTTTCATCTCGAACAGATCGACCCGAATCCCGTGCTTCGCCAGTCGCCAGGCCGCTTCACATCCGGCCAGGCCCCCTCCGATTATGGTCACTTTTTCGTCGTTCATGAGGTAATACTAATCCAAGGGCCGCGTAAGGGCAAGTCTCATTAATTGAAGTCCCCTTTCGCGTCCATTTGGGTTAGAGCGTTTACTTTGGCAAACACGTGGACGGGAAATTGTTTTCTACGCAAAGAATTACAAAACCGGAATCCAGGCGGGCGGCGAGGGCGGCGGTAAGCATTATGGTACTTTTATACTTTTCTTAAAAATCGTGATAAACAGTATATTATTGAGATAAAAAGAAATAAAAAATATGGTAGATATATGTTTAAACCATGAAAATAATAGACTGAGTGATGATTACTTGTTAAAATCAATTTCAGTGAGTTCGTAATTGGAGGACTTGATGTACAAAGAAATTAAAACACAAAAATTATGATTTTTTCCAAATGAGTATTCTCTTTAGCCGGAAAAGTGTATCAAGGGGAGTAATTTGGTTCTAATCTTGGTATAATATCAGTATATATCCTTACTTTTTCATGCACAAACAGCAGTGAGGTTAAATCAAATGACTAATACTAAACCTAAACGGAATGGTGGACTCTCGGCTCCTCGTTCTCTGTCTTTCCCAAATACCCAATTAGAACCCACAACTGCCGGTGTTGGTATCGGTTATGCTGGCCCTCCGCCCGATACTCCATTCTCAAACCCGCCAACTGATGCCTATCTGAACCCTACCGGCTTCGGCACTTTGAGGTCTGACACGGAAGGTAGCGGCGCTTGGTAGGCAGACAGAATGTACGATGGAGAAAAAGCTAAACATGAAGCAATTGATATTTTGTCTGAAGTTGGCCAGGCAATTTACGCGCCTTCAGACGGACGGATAATACTTCCAGAACATAAATACAGCGTGGTTGACATAGCGGGTAAAAACCATTACATTCGGATCCTATACATAACACCGACTAAAGAAATAGCTGACGCGAAAGGAGAGATCTCGGTTAAAAAAGGAGATGTTATCGGATATGCTCAAGATCTTTTCCCAATATATAAGAAGGAGAAAATGAAAAACCACATCCACTTGGAATTATACAGGTATCCCGATCCAAAACGTGGTATTTTATAGGGTCCAATCAATCCGACTCCTTACATCGAGCCTGGAGTTTAAAAAGATGAGTAAAATATCAGTTTGTCTGGTTATAATACTTACCATACTCTGCGGTTCTGTTGCTTTTGGAGCAGATAAGCCTGAGTTGCATACTAAAACTGTGTTATCAGTTGTAAATGTAGTATTGGATTTGTATTATACCTTGCATCGCGGAAATGCAGATGAGTTTCAATCCATGTTTTTAGAGAAACAGCCAGTTGGCCTAGTTGAATATTGGATCTCTAATACTAAACGATACAATCTGTATGACTACCAAAAGATGGAGTTCATCGAACTGAATATTTTATCAAAAAACCCGGTTAAAGTAAAAGTAGTAATCAGATTCTCGTACGGAAAAGAATCACCCCCCTCGGATGATCTGATAATTTTAAAAAAGGTCGGAGAACAATGGAAAATTTCGCATTTTGGTGGGCTCGGACTACCCTAAGGGCTCCTTAGTGTGTGTGATTTGACTCACTGTAAACATGTTGCGTCTTCGGCGGTACGTAAGAAAGGTCTATACAACTTTCCCGGAGGTAAATAACATGCGTAAATTTTCAATTTATATGATTATAATATTTACCGTAGTCTACGGCTCCGTTGCTTTTGGAGCAGATAAGCCTGAGTTGGATACTAAAACTACATTATCGATCATAAATACTGTGATGGATTTTTATTATGCCCGGCATCATGGTGACATGGAGAAGCTTCAAACTTTGTTTCTAAAAAAAATGTCAACTAAAAAAGTTAAAAATTATATCGGCTGGACCTCGATATATGATAGAGAAAAGGACGAGTTTAGGAAAATCAAGGTATTTGATGAAGAAAAAATGGAGTTCAAGGAACTAAATATCTCTCCGGAAAATCCTGACATTGCGGGTGTAGTAGTCAGAGTCTGGTATAAAAAAGGAATTTCAATTCCTCCTTATGAGGATGCTCTGATAATCTTAAAAAAGATAGGAGACAAATGGAAAATCCTGGAAATTACCGAGCCCGGGCTACCCTAAGGGCTCCTTAGTGCGGGCGACTTGACTCACTATAAACAAGTTGCGTCTTCGATTGTACGTAGGAAAGGTCAATACAGCTTTCCCGGAGGTAAATAACATGCGTAAATTTTCAATTTACATAGTGAGACCTCAGAAAAACCTTGACATAAGAGCTGGATGGTGTAATTTTCCAAACCAACACGAGTTTTTGAAATGAACATGGATTACGGTCGGATAAATAATAACAATCATGAGCCTAATGCCCACGGCGGGCATATTTGACGGGGTTGTGTATTGCCGTAACCATTGAAATACGCTTAAAAAACCCCGCAAAGA
>JAZGHI010000349.1:0-6723 GCA_036480955.1 Candidatus Adiutricales bacterium | reverse complement strand
TCCTGAAGCTTATAGTAGCGAGTCTTGAATTTGTCGAATTTTTTCTTGTCCAGTTTTCGGCCGGTCACGTCTCCGAATGTCCATCGGCCTTTCTTCAGGATCAAGGGCAGCCTTGACCTGGATGACCAGTAATCGGCCGTCTTGGTATAAATATATTCAGCAAAATATACCTGGTCCCGATGCCTTCCCTGAAGGGTCCAGGCGGCATTGTCCAGGTTCCAGATCCTTCGGCCCATGTTGATCCCGTCCAGGAAAGAGATATCCCTGCCGGTTACCGCTTTAACGAGCATGGGCTCGGCGATTCCGGTCGAGCCCTCGTTGTTGTCACCATAAATGTTCATGAAATCCGGCCACCGCCAATCGCAGAAAAGAGCGGACTGCTTGTAAAACCGGGTGTAGTATCGCTGCCAGGTGACCAGCTTGGCCATGTGCTCGGAATAGAGGTTCTGCTCGCTCATATCCAGCATAAACTGGTCATTTTGAAAGGGGACCATCTTTTGTACGTGCAGCTCCATCATTTCCTCGGCCGCGGCCTCTTTGTCCTGGGTTTTCAAGGTATAGCCGGCCGTGGGCCAGTCTAGTTTATCAAAACAGTGTTCGTTTATCTCGCGGTCACCTAGAATGGTTCCGTAGCCCCATTCCGGCTTCAGTCTCGGGTCGCGATGGAGCGGCAGACCCCAGTGGGGGAAAAGGAGCCTGCCGGTCTTCAGATCGGTCTTGAGCCGGTTCCATTCACCAGCCGCGCGGACAAAACCTTCGGCGATGGTGTCACCGAATTCACCCTCACGGTTGGAAATGGTTTTAACCAGCCTTTCCACGAATTCGTAACTCCTATAATCGCTGTAGTCAAAAGGCGCTTCCAGCTTGTTCTGCGCATTAAGATAGTTCAGCCAGATCAGGCCGTACACCATCTCCTGGGCGTTCAGACCGTACTGGTTGAGCAGGTCCGAGGACATACGCTGGATATCGTGAGTGTTCGCCTCTGAGTAGAAAACCGTGTCGTAGCAGCTTGATTCGTTACCCTTGCCGTCCACGAATCTGGCCCGGCAGCCGGCATGGCAGCCAAGGCAGGCCTGGGGCCGCTGGTCGTTTTTTGGCCGCCCTTGCCGCCAGAGATGAATCGGCATCGGAGGGCTGTGAAAGGAGAGTTCAGCCCACGTGGTTTTCAGATTGTCGAGATCAAAGGCGTAGTTTTTCTGTATGAACATCCGTGCCTTCATGAGCGCCTTGGGATCGTGAACCCTGAAACCGCCTGTTCCGATTACGCTTATGGCCTTCAGGTTCTTGGCTCCAAGTATCCCGCCAAACCCGCCGCAGCCGGCGCCGTTGCCCGCGTCGTGGATAAGACACCCCATACGGCTTTTGTTTTCTCCGGCTGGTCCGATAGCCAATACAGCCGGTTTCTGGGTGGTCAGTCCGCCGATATTTCCCACCTGAGCCCAGCCGCCGTATTTGTTCCCGGTTACGAAAGCCCAAATAATCTCCTGGCATTCCCAGGTAGTACGTCCCCAAAGGGAAAGCTTTGCACACTCCCTGATGGCAACCTCACCATCGCGCATGTCCAGCCAGACCGGCCGGTCCGCCTGGCCTGTGATGACGATACCGTCCCAGCCAGCGAATTTGAGCATGGCCGCGAACCTTCCCCCAAAATTGGATCGGGTGAACCATCCTATGGGATACGACTGAACTCCGATACCCTGAATTTCGGTCCGGGCCGCCGCGCCGGGAGCCAGGGTCCCGCAGAAGGGCGAAGTCATAAAGGTGATCACGTTGGCCGGATCGAAACCGTCAATGGTCTTGTCTTTGACTGTCTCGAAAAAAATGGCCGATCCCATGCCGTGACCACCGAACCACTCTTCAAAATCCGAAGTGGGTACGATTTCAACTTTACGGTCAGTAAGATCAAGAAATAAGAGCTTACCCGCATATCCGTTCATGTATCTGTCTCCAATTATATTTGAGGTAAATCATCGTAATTGTTTCAATCGGTTAGGACGGATCGTTTTCAAATGGGATAGCCCAGGACACGCCAGGCAGATTCTCTCAGATTGACCTTGTACCCCTCGTCACCTTCTTGTTCCGGTACCTTGGCCGTGAACTGGATGGCCTTGAGCGGGCAGATCTCCACGCAGGCCTGCTTGCCCTGAGGGCCTCCACCGGCCTCGTCCCAATGGTAGGGGGCAGTGGCGCAGAGGTCGCATTTCCGGGCCTTCTTACTGTCGCCCGGTTTTTCGGACTCCGCTAAAATCGGCCTCTTGGGGGTGTAGGGGCAGGCTTCCACACAGGAACCGCAGCCTATGCATTTTTCCGCGTCTACCCTCCTTATATTGCCATAGGCCGCGTCGGCGTGAAGCGCGCCGGTGGGACAGGCCTCGAGACAGGCCGGTTCCACGCACTGCCGGCATGGTTCTATGGTCAGATCGTCCGGCCAATTTTCAAAGGAATTCTGCAGTATCTGTATTCGGGCCAGTGACAGATTCTCCTCACCCTCGTTTACCAGGGAGCAGGCCAGCATACATGATAGACAGCCCTGGCATTTCTTCGTATCCACTATCAGATAGCCGCCGGAAACAGGAACAGCGGCCCGGGCGTCTTTCAGAAGAAACATGCCGGGAGCGATGCCTATGATGCCCAGGCCAAGGGCTGCATTTTTAGCGGTTGAAAGAAACTCCCGCCGGGTCTGCTCTTTTTTCATATTGCTAGTTCCTCTCTATTATGAATAATCCAATAATGGCAGGCGGGTGGTTATTCCACTGCGTGAAGCATCCCGTCCGCTGTTTTAACATATATCAATCCGGAAGCGTACACCGGGCCGGTGATGACCTTGGACCCGAGGGAAAGCTTCCATAACAGGCGGCCATCCTTCTGATCCAAAGCGTACAGAATGCCTTTTTCGTTCCCAAAAAAAACCTGATCTCCTACTGCCAGAGGAGCGGTAGTGATCGGTGTGTTTGTTCGGTAACCCCAGAGGTAATCTCCAGTAAGGGCTTCACGGGCGTAGAATTTACCCCGCCGGTCTCCCACAAAAACCGCGTTCGGTGTTACCGCCGGCGAGGTGCTGAAACCCTTTTTGGAGGAAAAGGGTTTTACCGACCACATGGCTCCGGCCTGTTTTTGGGGCGCCGGGACACCGGGGATATCCCAGATCCAAAGCTGGGTCCACATCCATTTCAAGGCGTATTCACCCGGGAAATCCCTGGCTTTATGCCGGATAGTAGACAGCGGACCATCCCGGGTTACGTAATAGATAAGACCATTGGCCACCACGGGCGAATCAACCAGATCCCGGTAAGTCCTGAACCTCATCCTCTGGACTCCGTTATCAGCGCCCAGACCGTAAAGGCTCCGATTGTTGACCGGAAGATATATGATGCCGTCTATTACCGCTGGAGGAAAGTAAAGCCGGCCATTACCCGGAAGTTCCCAGAACACTTCGCCGGTTTTAGCGTTAATGGCGTAAAGTATCTCATCTCCCGAACCCTGGTACAAAACACCACCC
The DNA here is from genome assembly GCA_036480955.1 of Candidatus Adiutricales bacterium. Classification (GTDB taxonomy): domain Bacteria; phylum Desulfobacterota; class Desulfarculia; order Adiutricales; family JAFDHD01; genus JAZGHI01. Next base: position 3,224 of record JAZGHI010000349.1, on the reverse strand, counting down.
GTTATCACCGGGGAACTGAAGATGAAGCTCCCGGTCTGCACCTCCCATATCTATCGGCCTGTGTTTTTGTTAAGGGCCAGCAGACGGCCGTCCAGAAGGCCCACATACATAAAACTGGAATGGACGGCGGGTGAGGAATGTACAGGACCGGTGGTCTCAGTTTCCCAAATGACCTTGCCGGTGGCTGCCTCCAGAGCGTGAATCTTGAAATACCCCCCGACGAACAGGGTCCCACCAACCACGGCCGGAGCGGATTCGGTGGCCTCTGTGCCTAGTTTGACACTCCACTTCAACGTTCCGGATGGCACGGGCCCGGTCGGTTTGTACCGGTCATGTGTGGGACCGCCGCCGTAACCGGTCCATTCATCGGGATTTTCCTTCAGTATTGTTTCCAGAGGAGTGTCTAGGGTTCTATTGAATGGATTGGGAGTATAGGGCGAGCTTATAATCAGTATGACCAGGAGGATTAGAAAGGGTGAGATGAGGAGAGAAGCGATTTTTATCCTTTTCGGCCACCTGGAATATATTGTCGAGGGAGCATACCAGCTCGAAGAATAATAATAACAATTCGGGCAAACGTGATTGATCTTCTGGCTAATATGGCCGCATTTGGGGCAGACATACCAGCCGTGGCCGGGTTTTTCAGGGTCCGGCCCTCTTGGTTCGCCCAGGGAGGCCGGGTTTACGGCTTGTGTTTTATTACTCTCATTCATGGCCGTCGTATCATTATTCAATTAAATTGTTCTCCCTGGTTTTTCCGGTCCGGCGCCTTTGTATAGACCTGCGGATTGTTTATGTAAAAACCGGACTTTGTATTTTGACCTATTTCAGTGGACTGGTCAACTAGGATCGGATCTCCAGGTCGAAAACCGTTCTGGATACATGTAAAAAAATGTTCCACTTATGATGTAGCACGTGCCGCATGTTTAGGTCGTGAAGGTTCCAAGAGTCGGAGCGGGCTTGAGGTTTGATGAGGAATATGCGATTAGTGTATATAATATAAGCTCGTACAATAAAAATTATCGGCAGGAGTCAAAACATGGCGGCCATAGACGAACTCGTTGAAGATTTTTTAAATCAAAAGACTTTCGCGGTATCCAGTCCCTCTCCCAACGATCCGGCCTCTAACGCGATTTACCGGACCTTACTCAAGAAGGGCTATACGGTCTACGCACTGAATCCCGAAGTGGATACCTTTGATGACAAGCCAGTGTATCCGGATTTAAAGTCCATGCCGGAAAAAGTGGATGGTGTGGTCATTGTAACGGACAAGAAGCGGACCGAGGAAATCGTGCGCGAGTGCGTGGAACTCGGCGTCCCGAGGGTTTGGATGCACGACGCCATGGGCACCCACCCGAGGATAGGGAAAGGGAGGTCCAAAAAGGTCGGAAGTGTTTCCGAGGAAGCGGTGGCCATCTGCCGGGAAAACAACATTACGGTAATCCCCGGGAGCTGCCCCATGCAGTTCATCGGAGATATCGGGCACAGATGTATGCGCGGTTTCCTGCGCCTTATCGGAGCGCTTAAGGTCTGATCCTTTTTTAACCGCTTGAATTTAAATAAAAATACTTAATCTCATTCGGCCCGGCCAGCCGTGCGGTTTTGGGAATGCCCGATGGATTTTCCCGAGCCGGTTCGTATCTAAGCCTTACCCCGCTTGTTTGGCCATAAGCTCCCGGACTTCATCGTCGTTGACTGAACGGCCGGTGAAGGTGTCGGCGTCCTGTTGAACGATCCACAGGGCTGCTTCGGCGATCTGTTCGGGCGTCTTCATTCGGCTGAGGATGTCCTCACCCAAGTCCCGGTGTTTAAAAACCTCTTTAAAGCCGTCCGTGGCCACCCCGCCCTTGGGATACAGGTCATTGACCGCGATGTTGTAGTCCTTGACCTCTTTGGCCAGTCCCCAGCAGAAGAGTTCGATGCCGGTCTTGGTGATGCTGTAGCAGACTTCACCGGGAGGAGCCTGTCTTTTAGCCGCTACCGAGGTCATGGCCATAATGTTGCCGCTCTTCTGGGCCATCATGGCCGGCAGGACGGCCTTGGTGCACAGAAACGTGCCCCGCAGATTGACCCCCATCATCACGTCCCACCTTTTTATGGTCAGATCACTGACCGTGGCGTTAAAGTTCGCGGCGGCGTCATTGACCAGGATATCGATCCGGCCGAACTCATCCAGGGTGGTCTGGACCATGCTCTCCACGTCAGAGTCAACGGTTAGGTCGGTCCTGACCGGCAAGGCCCGGCCGCCGGTTGAGCGGATCTCTTCCGCGGTCTGGTGTATGGTCCCGGGCAGCTTGCCCCCTTCCTTCTCCGTCCGGGCGGCCACCACCACGGCCGCGCCCTCCCGGGCAAGAGTCAGGCAGATCTGCTTTCCGATGCCCCTGCTGCCGCCCGTTACAATGGCTACTTTTCCCTCGAGTTTCATTTCTAAACCTTCCTTATTTTTTATTGTTTGATCTTAATATCCCATTTCCCAAGGCTTAATTCAAATATTTTCGATGTGCCGCTGAATGTAGTAGAGGGATTTCTTTTCCGTCAAGTCCCATCGCGAATCGGCCAACGCCCGAAACTGATGACCCTGGTGGCGCTGGGGGTTGTGCTGCTTATTATTGGTGTGATACTGTTCTGGTACCGGACCGGAGCGTGAGACGACTTCCAATCACTGAGTAAAAGACCCGCTGTATACATTTTAGCCAATATGAAGAATGGGACTTTGTATGTCGATGCAACATCGGCTTTGATAAAAAGGGTGCGGGGGCTCTAAAATAATTTAGTGGATGGGTTCACCAAACGGTACAGGGTTCCTGGCGCGCCGGGTAAGAGGGCGCGTAACGTCACCAGGATCAAAAAGTAGATAAATATCCGATTTCAGCCAGGAGTGGAGTTATGACAAATGAATTGGAAAGTATGGCGTTGGAAGCCATGGATAAATTCATGGCCACTTTTAATTCCCGAAACCCGAAAGATTGGTCCTTGTCCCTTCAGTATCCACACGTCCGCCCGTCCGCCCGCCGGGACCCGGTAATAACCATGTCCGCGGAAGAATACGCGGCCGGTGTTGACTTTCAAAGGCCAGTGAGTATGGGCTGGGACCACAGTGAGTGGGACTCAAAGGAGATAGTGCACCTTTCAGACCATAAGGCTCACGGGGCAGGCCAGTACTCGCGCTACAACGCCCAGGGAGAAAAATTCTGGACCAACCAGGTTGTCTATATCATTACAAA
>JAZGHI010000348.1:0-3523 GCA_036480955.1 Candidatus Adiutricales bacterium | reverse complement strand
GGGCACCCCGCCCTGGATTCTTTCCTTGGCGTATTTGTGAGCCTCGTCAAAGGCGGCTCGGGCCAGTCCGCCGAAGGTGACGGCCATGCCGCCGGCCGGGTTGCGCCTCTGGGCCTGACCGCTTTCGCGAGCCTGCTGGTACATCTCAATCACATTAGGCACGACCATGAATTCTTTGGGGATGCGCACGTTGTCAAAAAATATCTCGCCCTGGTTCAGCGGCCTCTGCCCGATCTTATCTAGTGGTTTGCCCCGGGAGATACCGGGCAGGTCCAGGGGCAGGATACAGATGCCGTGGCCCCACATGCCCAGGTCCGGGTTCAGGTTGACGTGCACCGTGGCGTGGGTAGCGATGGTTCCGTTGGATACCCAGGCCGATTTCTGGCCGTTCAGTTCGTACTCGTCGCCTTTCAGCTCACCCATAAGCGAGGGGCCGCAGCGGGGATCGTTCCGGCCCAGGGACCAGTCGCCGCCGTGGTCCGGTTCGGTGATGGCCCAGCAGCCGATCATCTCGCAATCTGTGTCCGCCGCGTATTTAACGGCCAGTTGTTTAAGTTCGGGCACGTCGGACATGGCGCAGTAGGCAAAGGGTGAACCGGAGACGCTGAGGCTGATGGCCAAGCCGGTGTCGGCGTAGCCCATTTCCTCGCTGATAAGATACCGGGCCATGGGGGTAAGGTCCTCGGCCATCCCGCCTATTTTTTTTGGAATGCCTATTTTATGAAGCCCCAGTTCGCGAAATTTTTTGAAAACATCCCACAAGACCGAGCCGTCGGCCGTTACATCCGCTGGATCGCCCAGTTTGTCCAGTTCAATGCCAGCCGGCCGGACCACCTCCGCGCCAAATTTTCTCACCATGTCGCGCATGGCAATCTCTTCGTCAGTCAGACCTACGTCAATATCCTGGTAACTCATGATCTCCTCCTTTTCTTTGACTTGAATAAATTTAAGAAATTATCGACGATAACTATTTAGGGTTTTTACTTTATAAGCGATCATTTTATGTGGCGGATCATCCGCTTTGATTGATTTTATTAAGATTTTAGCTTATGCGGCGGATCATCCGCTCATTTTATGTAGCTGATCATCCGCAGGCACTATAATAAAAACCGGTTTCCCAGTACAGGATTTTATTAAACAGTTTCGCCGGGTGCCATGGCCGCCTGTCGGCCATGCTCTGAAGAACTTTAGATAAGATTGTGTCCAGGGTCCACTAGGGCGTTTGTGAAAACAAATCGCTCTAAAGCGAAACCCAGCACCTAGCCGTTCACAATCTTTCCTGGATTCCGGATCGAGCCCGGAATGACGTAAACCGGAATGACATAAAAATGTAGGGTGCGCTGTGCGCACCAAAAAACGCCGAGTACCATGGCACCCGGCGGATTCAGGGAGCGGGGAAGGGGGGTTTTTTACTTGTCCGAGACAGGGACCGTTTCGGGCAGCGGTTGGTAAGCGATCATTTTATGTAGCGGATCAACCGCTTTGGGGTTTTTACTTTGTAAGCGATCATCATATGCGGCGGATCATCCGCTTGATGATGGGTGTATCATGAACGGTCATAAATTTGTTACGTATCCTTAATCTTAATGACGCATGAAACGTCTCATGGAATATATCGTGTGATGGCATTTTCAGCCCGGGGTTTACCATACTTTTACAATTCTCCCCGGCTCTGTGTTTTTAATCGCCTTGTCCTTCCGGATCCGGGCCTTGCCCGGTCTTGCCCGGCTTTCATTTCCTTTAGGGAAATGGTATTCTTCTGGTGCCTGATTATTTTTTTATTAAATCTTTTTTGATATCGCTTTGATAAAGGAGTTATAGGAGATGGACAAGGAGACTCAAGGTCTGACCGCGATTCTGGACGCCATGGAGGACGGCATCTACATCATCGGTCAGGATTACGAGGTGGTGTTCATGAACCGGGCCATGATCCAGGATTTTGGGGAAGGGGTAGGGAAGAAATGCCACCAGGTTATCATGCGGGCCGAGGAGATTTGTCCCTGGTGCAGTGGGCTAGAGGTGTTCAAGGGAGCCACGCTTCACCGGCAGTTGCACATCCCGACCACGAATAAGGTCTATGACCTCGTAGAATCGACTCTCAAGAACCAGGACGGCACGGTATACAAGCTGAGCATTTATAAAGAGATTACCCCTAGTGAAACACAGGAGGAAAGACCCAGATCCCCGGAAGACGATTACACCCGGCTGTTCGAAACCGTGGGCTGCGGAGTGTATATCAGTACCCAGGAAGGCAAGTTCTTAAACGCCAATCAGGCCACCCTGAAAATGCTGGGTTATGACAGCAAGGACGAGTTTTTAAATATTGATCTGACCCGGGATTTATACGTAAGACCTCAGGACAGGCGCAAGTTCCAGGAGATGATCGAAAGGGACGGCCAGGTCATAGATTACGAGGTCGATTTTAAGCGTAAAAACGGCGAAACCCTGGCCGTCCTGCTCACGGCCAATGTCCGGTACAATGAGGCGGGTAAGGTTCTGGGTTACGAGGGGATCATCGTTGACCAGTCGCTGAGAAAGAAGATGGAGAACGATCTTAGGGAGGCCAATTCATTCTTGAACAACATTATCCATAGCTCGCCCAACGCCATCATCGCCACGGATTTAACCGGGGAAATCATGATATGGAACAGCGCCGCCGAGGAGATGCTGGGGTATATGGCCCAGGACGTGGTGGGCAGGATGAACATCAGAAAAATTTACGCCGAAAGGATGGGCAACAAGGTCAAACAGATTCTGAACAGCAGGGCCTACGGCGGTGTGGGTAAGCTGACCCCATACCCCATATCTTATGTCACCAAAGAAGGCGAGATCGTGGAAGGAAGCCAGTCCGCGGCCATTATTTATGACGAGAACGGCAAGGAGGTGGCCACGGTCAACATCATCGTGGACCTGGAAGAACGGCTGGAGATGGAGCGAAAACTCAGACAGACCCAGGAACAGCTCCTCCAGTCCGAGAAACTGGCGGCCATGGGGCGGCTGACTTCCCAGGTGGCTCACGAATTGAACAATCCGTTATACGGGATCATGAACACCCTGGAACTCATGAAGACTGAAATTTCTCCACAGAGCAAACGGAGAAAGATTCTGGATATGGCCCTTTCGGAAACGATCAGGCTCACTGAACTCCTACGGAAAATGCTTTCATTTTCCAAGCCTGACCAGGAGGAAAGACAGCCGACCAACGTCTTCTCCCTGCTCGATGAGATACTGTTGCTGTACGAAAAACAGCTCAGGGAACACAGCATCCGGATCTCCTCGTACTTCGAGGAAGACTCGATCCAGGTCTACGCCTCGAAGAACCAGCTCAGACAGGTTTTTCTCAACCTGATCGCCAACGCCAGGGACGCTATGCCCGACGGCGGGAATTTGACCCTGCGGACAACCTCGGATGGAGGCACCGTGCGTATCGAGGTATCCGACACAGGAGTGGGTATCCGGGAAGAGAACCTGAACAGGATATTTGACACCTTTTTTACCACTAAGGACAACGTCAAAGACGTGG
>JAZGHI010000347.1:0-2603 GCA_036480955.1 Candidatus Adiutricales bacterium | reverse complement strand
GCGGCCTCGTTCTCGTGGATTTCTTCGCCATCGAGGTCCAGGACGTAGAGATTATTTTTACCCAATCGCTGTAGGTGGCACAAATCTTCCTCGCAGACAGTATGCCCCTTGCGGAAAGCCGCGCCCTTGAACTCACCAGGACGGATCTCCGTAATGTCATGGGCCAGTTTACGGCCAACCGCTTGCTCGACTTTGATCGTTCTTATCATGGTTTGCTCCAACTGCTGATGCAAATTTAAAGACCACAGACCTCTTCTTCTAACTTTTTTTTACTGCTTTTCCCGGCCGAGGCGACCAGTTCATCCCCGGCCAGGAAATTTCTTTAGCGTCTGTAAAATAGACTTCACCCGCGCATATCCGGCAGTAGGATCGGCCTTCAACAACCACCTCACGATTATCTCTGACTATCTGGCCGCAATTGGCGCACGTGGTTTTCCGGGCGGTCGGACCCGGCATGTCGTAGGAGCTTAATTCCACTTTTACTTCCTGGACCTTAAACAAGACACTGTCCGGCATCCGTTTATAAGCCTCGATCTGGCGGGGTCTTTTTTCTGGAATTTCCGGCGCGTAGAAACCAGCCAGATCGCGGGCCTCTTCGGTAGAGAGTACCCGAAAGGCCCGGCCGGTCTCTAAATTGACAAAGGTAGCGGCCATGATGCCGTAATCCTTGAATTTCAAGGACCGCCGGCCCAGCCGTACACCTGTGGTGTGGGCCACCGCGTCGCTGGTGCATCGGTCCATTTCGACAAAAACAATCAACTTTTTGAGCTGAGGAAGCGGACAGGGAACCTCGAAATCGATCAACCGGCAGCCGAGAACGGCCATTCGTACTCCGACCACCTGCCCCGGACAAAGATGCCCGTGTGTTTTGGCCGATGAAGCCAGAAGCCTTTCAAAATTTCTGTCGTCATGGTCGTTGTCTGAATCAATCGGCTTAGGGAAATACATGCCTCGTGTCTCTGGTTGTAATTTCAATCAGATCGAATTTCTCAATCATTATGTTAATTTTAGCATAATTGTTTCCAAAAAAAAACCATTCCCTTTAATCAATCAGTAATTCTTGCTGATCTAATTGGATGAATCTTTTCGTCAAAGCGGCCATTTCAATATAAAATGATGATTCGGCCTCACTGATTATTTTTTCGCAAAAAGTTGACATCCAGTGGGCGAGGTGCTCAGCCAGGAACCGTTTTTCCAACAACAGACATTGCTGGGCTTTATTTTCATGGCCCTCGGCCCAGAAGCTTACTTCAGTCTGGATGAGTTCGGCCATGAATTCTAATTCCACGCTAATGTGATCCGGCATACCGCTATAATCCCTGCTGTATTCCAGGCCCGTTGCCTCGATGAATTTTTTAACCTCTACCGTAGAGGCCCCCCACAACCCGCCCCATTCTCCATCCTCCCGTTCATGGTGAACGGACTCATGGGGAGAGATATGCTTGCCCGGCCCTAGAAAGAGCCGGGCATATTCGGTGGTCAATTCCTCGATCAATTCGCTTATGGGTGCAGATAAAAAATCGTCGTCGAATCTGACTTCCAGGCCCTGGAGGGCCTCGAGCATTTCAGGGGTTCTGATCTCCTGGATCAGTCTAGCGGTGGCTTCCTGCCGGAAGACCAAGGCCAGGAGACTGTACAGAGTGCTCCTTTGACGTGCCAGGTCTATCATTTCTGAATAACGATCGAGGCCCTTCTCCATTACATCCTCCAATTAAGACCTCTAGGCCTTTGTGACTTTGACCACGGTGTCCATCCACCTTTGCTGCCCGGCAATCGGGTCAGGGCTGTTGGGGATGATCCAGTTGGGGTGAACTCCGTAGGTGTCCCAGGTCTTTATCTTGAGATCCGGATCGTCATCCGTACCTAGAGGAGATTTTTTACCGGAGGCGTATCTGCCGTACTCCCAATGGCCCAGATGGTGGGAAATCGCCACAGCGCCAGGCACAATGGCCTCAGTGACATTAGCGGTGGTTATGATCTCACCTACTTCGGACTTGACCCTGATCTTATCACCTGTCTTGATGCCGCGGGCGGCGGCCGCAACCGGATTGATCATGGCCCGGTTATCGTTATAGATTTCGGTCAGCCACTTACAGTTGGCCGACCGAGAGTGTATATGAACGGGGACCTTATACGTGGTAAGAATCAGGTCATTGGCGCTCATTTTTTCATGTTCGGGTGTGGGCCTGTGAATCGGCAGGGCCGAAAGCTCTTTGATCCTCAACAATTCCGAATAAAGCTCAAAGTATCCGGATTTATTGACCGCGTCCGGTTTGAAACCTTTGTAAATTTTGTCGCCAATCTTCTGCCCTATATATCCCTTAAATGAATTGCTGGTTTTAGTGTACCCTTTTTCCTTGGCCTCGGCCGCGCTTTTGGCCTTGGATTTTTTCCAGTGCCAGTAAACACCTGTCTTTTCGTCATACAGTACATCATCCCCGCTTGGCTTTGATATCACCTTCTTATATCCATAATATTTTGGTTTGGCCTTGGGATCATGCCAGACACCATGTTTCTTCATGTACTCGAAACCGCCAGCTTCCTTGATACCAGGGGTTTTCTCGCAGGACATTTTTACAAATTCCTCGGCCGAGTTAAAACCG
>JAZGHI010000346.1:0-2232 GCA_036480955.1 Candidatus Adiutricales bacterium | reverse complement strand
CCTGATTCTTCTGCCGCGCCTTACCATAAGAAGAACCGTCATAGCATTGGCCTTGATTCTGTTCGGTGTGTTCATGATGAGGTGGAACGTGGTTATCGGCGGGCAGGCTTTTTCACTGTCTTTTTCCGGATATATGCACTACACTCTGCCCATCGTTCCTCATAGCCTGGAGACTTTGAAGGAAGGCGTCCTGGGCGCCCTGGTGGTATTCGGTCTGCCTTTCGCCATATTCTGGATCATTAATAAAATAGTTCCTTCTTTAAAGTACAATTAGAAAACCGCGGCTCTCATCCGCAGCAAAACATTTTATAAGCCCTCGAAGGTCAAATCGTACTTGACTTTCGGGGAGTTGTAATTCTCATGGCCTGCCGATACTATTGCCAGAATCTAGACAGTGAGTCACCTTTATATAAAAAAAACATAATTATAAGAAATATTACTATAACAGATCGGTCTCACCCGCCAGGTTCTTTTCATCCAGAATTTTCCTGACCGCCTCTATGAGCCGTAAAATGTCAAATGGTTTCCCGATGAAGCCTTTGGTTTTTGATTCAACAATATCGTTTAGCTGTTCCGTGAGAGCATAACCACTGGCGACGATAATGTTTGCCTCGGGATTTCTTTTTAATAATTCATCAAGACACCGTTCGCCGCCCATACCAGGCATATTAAGGTCCAAAATCACCAGGTCAATCTGATCTTCCAACTGAGAATAGAGCCACACGGCCTCCTCGCCGTCTTGTACGGTGAGAACCCGGTAACCAAAACGAGACAGAGCTTCTTCGATAAGCATCCTGACTGATTCCTCATCATCCACCACCAGAACGGTTTCACTACCTTCAAGGAGAACATTTTTTTCCGGTTGAGCCCTGACCGGCGCCTGTTTCTGATCCAATGTCGGGAAGTAAATACTGAAAACAGTGCCCTGCCCAACCTCACTCTGGCAGGTAATAAAGCCATCATGGCTCTTTACAATGCCGTATACCATGGCCAGGCCCAGGCCTGTTCCTTTTCCAGCCTCTTTTGTCGTAAAAAACGGTTCAAAAATGTGATTCAAAGTTTCTCCGTCCATACCCTGGCCGGTATCAGAAATTGACAGCAGTACATAATCGCCGATGGTCATCTCAGGTTGAGGCCGGGCGGTCTCGTCATCTAAGGTGAAATTGGCCGTTTCAAAAACTAACTGTCCACCCTCCGGCATTGCGTCCCGCGCGTTCAGGCAAATGTTCACCAGAATCTGTTCCAACTGTATTGAATCGGCATCGATTTCCATGAGATCCTTGGCGAGACGAAGATCGACGTCGATCATTTTAGGAATCGTTCTGGCCAGGAAAGTCTGGACCTCTTTAATCTCTTGATTGAGGTTTATGGGCTGCTTTTTACTTTCTATTTTGCGACTGAAGGTGAGAAGCTTCTTAATCAATTCAGCCGCCCTGTAGGCTGAATTCTCGATGCGTTTCAAGCGCTCATAATTAGAGTCTTCAGGGTCGGTGTTAAATAAAATGAGTTGAGAGTAACCGCTTACGGCCTGAAGGATGTTATTAAAATCATGAGCCATACCCCCGGCCAGGGTTCCGACCGCCTCCAGTTTCAGGGCCTGGCGAAGCTGGGCCTCCAATTCAACCTTTTCTTCCTCTACTCTCTTTCGGTCACTGTTGTCATAAACCGTTATCAGACCCGCCTCTTCTTCTTTATAAAAAACCGGTTTGTAAAGCAGGTCCAGCCATTTTACCTGCCCGGATTTGGTTCTGATTCTAAAAGAATAGGTACGGCCGCCTTCTTGATCTTTTATATCCGCGCTCCGTAATTGCTTCTCCAATGAGGAAATATCCTCGTGATGGATGGCCTTTTTGAAATCTTCGAGTTTTGACACCAGAATTCTCTCGAGCGGGAGTTCAAAAATATCAGCCATGGCCTTATTGGCATACTCGACCGAACCATTTTTTACTATTGATATCCCCCAGCGGGAGTTTTCCGAAATGAGCCGGAATATTTCTTCATTTTTTAAGCGTTCCGTAAGATTTCGGACCACTACGATGTCTGCCGGCCGCTTATTATATGCCAGCCGGGCCATTGATATTTCACAGGGTATCAATCCGTTGTTTTTTGAGAGGAAGTCAACCCGGAAAGTACATGGAGATTTCCCGCCTTCGAGGTAACTATCGTATCTAGCTCGAACCTTTTCTTTGTCAGAATCTTGAACCAGATCGAAAAAGCTGAGTTTATGTTTTA
>JAZGHI010000345.1:0-2296 GCA_036480955.1 Candidatus Adiutricales bacterium | reverse complement strand
TATACTGGGCGGAATTTTTATTTTAGCTGTCATTGTTTTCACCGTTGTTTACTGGCCCTGGGCCACCAAAGTCGAACAACCGTCAGATATATTTCGATTTCGAACCTCCCGGGAAGATGAAGGCCGGCAATTATATATCGCCAATGGTTGCATTAATTGTCACAGTCAATCCGTCCGTCTGGTAGACTGGGGTCTGGGGGCCGAAAGAATCGCCCAGGCCGGCGATTATGTCGCAGACCGCCCCATTCTTCTCGGCTCAATTCGTACCGGACCGGATCTGTCTCAGGCTGGTGGGGAACACCCCGATGACTGGCATATCGCTCATTTTATCAATCCGCGCTATACCCGGCCCAATTCCATCATGCCTCCCTGGGAATTTCTGGGAAAGGAAAAAATCGAAACTTTGACACGGTATGTGCAGGGATTGGGCTTTAAGATGGCCGATCGCCGCATGGCAAGACAGGCATACTGGAAGGCCGAATCCATTAAAGCTTATGAGGCCGGGCCTGATGAAAATGTGAAATGGCTGCATGACAACGTACCCGAGGGTTGGCGCAATGTCCCCAATCCCTATCCCACGACGGAAGCGGGATTGGCCCGGGGGCACAAAATATATCAGGATTTTTGTTTAGGCTGCCACGGTCCCGTGGGTGACGGAATGGGCCCGGCCCAGCCATGGATCTATCCGCCGCCGCTAAATTTTACCATTTTAAAAGGCCGCGGCATTTCCGGCGGAATCCTGTATTACCAGATTATGAACGGCATCACCGGTACCGCCATGCCGTACTTTAAACGCGATCTGGAGTCTCAAAAAATCTGGGAAGTCGGCGACTATGTCGCTGTATACTTTATTGGCGAAAGCGATGCCGACCAGGAACCCAAAGGGATTGATTCGTCGTGGGAGCCGTGATTTAGTTGAATAGTTGATTGGTTGAATGGTTGAATAGGAGGATCGGATTTTTCCTGATCTAAATGACCAAATCACCTTACACTAATCAACTAGTCAACGAGTCAACTAGTCAACGAGTCAACGATTTAACTAAGAATATGTATCTTTTATTTATCATATTTATTTTTTCAGGGTTATTCTTTGGAATAATCGTATTTCTGTGGGCCTTGAAAAGCGGCCAGTTTAAAGAGCAGGAAAGGGCAAGATATTTAGCCATTGAGGATGACCGGGATCATCCGGAGAATGGGAGAAAATCACCATGAGATATTTTGAACTTTTAGGAATCCAACATGTCATCCTTTTTGTTTTCCCGACCTTAATCTTCATGATTCTGTTCTATCTGGGGATAACGCATTCACATTTTCACGGGAAAAAGTCCAAGGAAAGATTAACAAAGATCGTTCACAGTTATCCTCATGGGTTGGAATCCAGAAATGCGCCCTTCCCCCTGATTCTAATTTTAATTATTGCCGGCTTTATAATCTGGACTTTCTTGTTCACCCTCGGGACAGGAATATCGGGAGTAAAAATATAAATGAAAACAACGGATGAGTCGGTCTTTGCGACCTGGATTTTTATTTTGATACTGACATCCATATTCGCCCTTACCAGCTTCCTGGCCTATACAGTTGTCGGGGATGCCGGCCAACCTACCTGGCGTTACGGGGTCGTGCAGGATGTGCCGGCCCAATCACCTTACGCAGTTTACCCAAAGCTGCCGTATCCGCAACATGTGAAAGGGGCCAAAGGGGAATAGATGAAAAAGATATTTCTGATATTAGTCGCAGTGGCAGTGGTTGTTTATGTGGCCTATGAAGCCTTGCTGTATTATGATGATAAGTTTCTATACGGCCGTATGCGTGAAACCCCGGCGGTTCGCCCCTATGAGACACCCATGCTGATTATGGAAGCCGGTGTGGTGCCGTTTTTGGGTGGTGAACTCAACTTTAGAGTCGCCCGGGCAGATGATATAAAATCCCCTTTGCAAAGGAATGCTGATGAAACAATTAAGTTCGGCAAAACCGTCTACCTGACTTACTGCGCTCAGTGCCATGGTAAAAACTACGACGGCAACGGCACCGTCGGTCAGAGTTTTCATCCTTTGCCCACGGATCTACGAAGTGCAAAAGTTCAAACTCAATCGGAAGGAGCCCTTTTTAAAGAAATTAGCTATGGTCAACCCGGTGGCCGTCAGCCGCCACTGGCAACCACAGTTTCCGTTCAGGAGCGCTGGCAGGTAATTGCCTATATCAGATCCCTCGGCATCCGGCCCTAAGGACCTCGGAAATAAATAAATCAACAATCTTGCTTGTCTTTTGGCTCGTCTTCGGCGTTGCGCCAAAAGTC
>JAZGHI010000344.1:0-2813 GCA_036480955.1 Candidatus Adiutricales bacterium | reverse complement strand
TTCATCACCGTCCCGATTTCGGTAGGTTTGTGTCGATAATAAATAGTATTATCTCTATCAAATGCCTCTTTTATCACGGACGGTTCCATCAATATTCCCTCATTTGCCACGGCGGCGGCTATCATGGCCCCGTGCAGAGGTGAAATTTGGGTTTCCTGATTGAATCCGGAGGCTTTTTCCGCCAGAAGAAAGGCATCATCTCCCGGAGAATCAAACCGGCTCGGCTCCACCGGAATATCGAAGTTAATAGGCCGGTTAAAATTAAACCTTTCTGCAAAATCCTCCAACGGCCCGGGGCCCAAAGTAAAGGCGCCTAATTTTCCAAACACTATATTGATACTTTTGGCAAAGCTTTCTTCCAAAGTGGTTTTATACTGACCGTTCCGAAAATCAGGAACAAGGTACTTGCGATAAAGGGTATGCCTTTTCCCACTGTAGGCCAGAGTGGAACCGGGAGTCATCTCTCTTGCCTCCAGGACCGCGGCCGCGGTCACGATCTTGAAAATGCTGGCAGCGGGAAAAGAACTTTGAAGAGTTAAATTTTCTTTTGCGTATCCCTTTTTATAACCGGCCATGGCCAACACGTTTCCGGTTGTGGGCTCCAGGACAACCAGGGCCGTCAGGTGAGCCTTGACCCTCGACGCAGTCTTTACAGCCCAGTTTTGAAGCTCACTGTCCAAGGTTGTGGTAATAAACAGGTCGTTACCCGATTGATCCTTAAGGCAATATGTGCCCGGCTCATCCGGTTTGAACAAATTCGGTCCGATCATATCAGCCAGAATGTTTTTAGAATACCCGCTTTTTGCGTATTTATCACCGTGAGGCAGCGGCAAGACCGTTATCGACGGCACCTTCATGGAAATCCCCCAGCGGGTAATTGAGTATTTACCTGGCAGAAATAATCCGATCACTAAAACCACGAACACTAATCCAATGAATGAAACAACCGTACGAAGAAATATCTTTCGCTTGGGTCTGTTCCAGGGAGCCGGACGAATTTTGCTTACAAATAAACCCTGATTTCTGTACCTCATGTTAAACGTGTTCCCGTGGGATTTCCTCCCATCCTATGGTCTAGCTTAGAAAGAGTGCATGTTCTCCCGGTTATTCCAGTCAGAGAGTGGACTTTTTGAAATGATTTCGGGACAAAACTGAAAATATGATAGTGCCGTCCGACTGCTTGAGTCCGGTCTGTAAGTAGAGCTGTACCTTATGTTTACCGGTCAGGCCGGGTAAAATGAGCATGTATCAGATCAGGCATGGCCCCTTCGGTATTTAGATAACCTGATGTTATTTAGGTTTAAATATCACGACAATACCCACCCGGTCAATAAATATAATATATAGGTTCCTGAACCTCCACGAACTGATTTTAGCGTTATTCCCATCAAGTCTGCTCTGACCTTTGAGAAATCCATCGGCACACTACAACTTGGTTAATATAATCAGGTTGAATTTTACTTAGATTAAAAAACCGAAAATATCAGGTGACTGCTTTAGGTGTCGTCTTCAGGCTCGATAGAGTAATCACAGGATTTATTGGGGCATTTGAGGCCCGCCGGCGTATCCGGCTGACCTGCGGACGATTTTTGAGGCGATTCAACCAGATAGAGTGATCCGCAGTCAGGACAGGTCTTTTTTATCGGCCTGGTCCGAAGTGTAAAACGGCATTTCGGGAAATTGCTGCAGCCAAAGAAAATCCCCTTTTTTGAAGAACGCTCCACCAGTTCGCCGTCGCAATTTTTTCTAGGGCAATCAACCCCTGTGGGGAAAGGCCGGGTGCTCTTACATTTAGGGTAATCTGTACAGGCAATGAACAGGTTACCCATCCGGCTTCGTTTGACTTCCACCGGAGAACCGCAGCTATCACAGGTCTTTGACACAGTCGACGGAAGCTCAGGTATGTCTTCTCCTTCGGTGTTAGCCAGCGGCCTGGTGTTTTTACAGTCGGGATAGCCGGTACAGGCCAGGAAAGAACCGTACTTGCCTTTTTTTACCGTCATGGGCTTTCCGCACTTCTCGCAAGTTTCATCCGTATCTACGGTTTCCTGCTTGGCCACCTTAATCCGGCCCTTTTCGTCCCGCTGGTAATCCACGGCGTTCTTGCATTTCGGATATCGGCTGCACGACAGAAATGGGCCGTGGCGACCCCATTTAAGCAACATTTCCGAGCCGCAGAGATCGCATTCAATACCGGTCTTTAACCCATCCCGTCTTAAAGAAAGCATCTCCTTCTCGGCCCGGTGAAGATCACCCTCAAAAGGAGTATAAAAGCGCTTCAGGATCTCGGTCCAGTCTGTTTTTCCCTCTTCAATTTCATCCAGATCGTTTTCCATACCCGCTGTGAACTCGATGTCTATTATGCGGGGAAAATTGTCGACTAAAAGGTCGTTGACCAGGAAACCCAACTCGGTGGGTGAGAATTGGCCCCGTCGTGATTGCACATATTCTTTATCCCTCAGGGTGGAGATGATGGAAGCATAGGTGCTCGGGCGGCCGATCCCGTTTTCCTCCAGTTCCCTGACGAGTGTAGCTTCAGTGAAACGGGGCGGCGGTTGAGTAAAATGCTGCTTGGGTATCAGTTCCTTGAGCAGAAGCTCCACCCCTTCCGTAAGCGGTGGCAGGACTTCGTTGTCACCCACGGAAGTGCGGCCATAAACTTCCATAAAGCCCTTGAATTTGATCACCGAGCCCGTGGCGCGAAAAATAAACGTATCGGCCTTGATATCGACCGAAGTCTGGTCAATTACCGCCGGTTTCATCTGACTGGCCACAAATCGCTTCCAGATTAGTTCATACAGGGCCAAAAGGTC
>JAZGHI010000343.1:0-2314 GCA_036480955.1 Candidatus Adiutricales bacterium | reverse complement strand
ATAATATCAAATTTGAAAATTCTGGACAAGAATCATTCTAAAGTTTTATAATTTTTGTTATGATCCATCTTCGGTGAGTTCTTTCTTTCAATGAATAGGTCGATGAGATTCATGCTGAATAAATGGTTTGTAACACCTTGTAATCATTACGCCTTCTTATTTTATTAATAAATAATTTTGAATTAAAACAGATTAAATAATGAAACTTCGCACTATTCTTTTAGTCTTATCTTTACTGGTATTTCTGTCAGCATCTACAGGTGGATACCTCTACTACTCCTCTCTCAAGGAAGCGGCTTTTAGGGAAGCGAATCGACAATCCTCAGCAAACCTCGATCTGATAAAGAAAAACCTCTCAGCATATCTGTCGGAGAACATTAAACCTGTAAATGCTCTCGCCGGAATGGAAGATCTTCTCGAGATGCTGATACGACCGAGTGATGAAAACCAACGCCGGGCAAACACCATTTTGGATCTTTATAAGGAAGCATTGGAGGTGGACGTCTGTTATCTCATGAACTATGAAGGGACGACCATTGCCTCCAGTAATAGAGACGCTCCTGATAGCTTTCTCGGGAAAAATTTTGCCTTTAGGCCCTATTTTCAACAGGCCATTCACAGTGCTCCAGCGACATATTTGGCCTTGGGCGTCACATCAAAAAAGCGGGGCGTTTATCATAGTTTTCCGATTTTCGAAAAAGGTGAAGACATTCCCATCGGACTCGTTGTCATCAAAGCATCCATTGAGCTTATTGAAAAAGAACTTAATCTTTCCCCGCACGAGTTCATCCTGGTAACCGATCCGCAAGGTATAATCTTCATTTCCAATCGTAAAGAATGGCTTTACCAGTCTATCCGTGAGCTGTCTCCTATGGAGAAAACTGAAATATTAAAATCCAGACAATTCGGGGAGGGGCCTTGGACATGGTCCGGTCTGGATATTAATGACAATGGTTCCGCTTCAGACCGCTTAGGAAATGAATACCTCATCCATCTCCAGGAAATGGATAATTATCCGGAGTGGAAAGTCTATTATCTTCACAGCTTCAGTGCCATATCAAAAAAAGTCTTCGGCCCACTGATCGGCATTTCCGGACCCATTATTCTGATGCTTTGTCTCTTGATCGGGGTGTCCGTTTTCTTCCTTTATCGCAAGGCCAGCCATGATATCTTACAACGAAGGGCGGCTGAAAATGCCTTACGGAAGAGCGAGGAACGATACCGCTTGATATACCATAATGCACCGGCTATGCTTCATTCTGTCAATAATAAAGGGATACTGGTGAGTGTAAGCGATCATTGGCTCAAAGCTTTAGGGTATAATCGTGAAGAGGTTGTCGGGAAAAAACTGAGCCGGTTTTTAACGGAAGATTCCGGCCGGATGCTGGAAAAAACCTTTTTACCTGAATTTTTCAGGACCGGTGCTGTAAGCGACATCCCCTATCAGTTTGTCAGGAAAAATGGGGAGATCATTGATACGCTGCTTTCAGCCATAGGCGAGCGGGACGAAAATGGCAATGTGGTCCGATCGTTGGCCGTCTCGATTGACATTACGGAGCGTAAGCAGACTGAGGAGGCGCTAGAACAGGCCCAAGAAGAACTCGGGCTTTATACCAAGAATCTCGAACGGCAGGTCAGAAAAAGAACCAGTGAGATTACGAGTATCTTAAAACACTCACCTTCCGTTATTTATATCAAAGATAGGGACGGACGTTATTTAATGATCAATTCTCGCTTTGAGGAGTTGTTTGGGACACAAAACGAAAATATTCGCGGCAAGACCGACGATGACATATTTCCGAAAGAAACGGCCGAACAATTTAGAAAAAACGATCTCAAAGTCCTCACGGACGGCAATTCATCCCAGGTAGCAGAACAGGTACCTCAAAATGATGGTGTACACACCTATCTTTCGGTTAAATTTCCCGTTTACGATGAAACCGGCGGTATCAGTGGTGTTTGCGGCATTTCAACAGATGTGACCGCCCTAAAAAAGGCACAAGACCAGCTTCGTCGCCTTTCGGGCAGCATCATCGAAAGTCAGGAGCATGAACGCACGGCCATTGCCCGGGAGCTACATGATCAGTTGGGGCAAGTGCTCACAGCCCTTCGAATGGATGCCGTTTGGATTTCCGAACATTTTAAGGGAAAGGATCTAAAGGCCTCCAAACGCGCCCTGTCCATGAGCAGTTTGATCGATGATACCATAGAGGACGTCCGTAATATGGCCCTCCGGCTGCGTCCGGGTGTTCTCGACACCTTGGGACTCGTCGATGCGCTGGAGTGGCTCGCAGTCGACTTTGAAAGGCGAACC
>JAZGHI010000342.1:0-3247 GCA_036480955.1 Candidatus Adiutricales bacterium | reverse complement strand
CCGGCTCGATAGCGTAAGCGGAACAACCTAGGGCCAAATAAAATACGGCTGAAAATAAAACGAGTCTATACATGATAAATCCCTTCCGTCAAGCGCCTCAACCGGCTTCGATAAAATTAGCGATAGTGTCCCCCATGGCTCTGGCCTGTGTGAGGGCGTCAGGTTTTTGGAGTACCTCACCGGCCTGATCCACTCCCCTGATCAGAATCTGCCCGCCGATTTCCATGTCCAATACATCGAAGAAAGAGTTAAAGGTCAGCAGCAAACCTTCAAAGAGTTTCTTGCCCCTTGTCGCGGCCACCGAAATTACGTACCCCCGGCGTGTTGATTCTCGCGGCTCTCTTTTAAGTACATACTTGCGACACCAGAGGGCTTGGCAGCGATCAATAACCGCCTTGATCTGGGCGCTGGGACCGTAGAAAAAAATTGGACTGGCCATAATGAGAGCCCTGGCTGAAACCAGCTTTTTGTACAGATCCACCATATCGTCTTTTAGGGGACATTCCCCATTTTTTAGACACTGATAAATCTCCAGGCATGGAGAAATTTTCAGACCTCTGAGATCGACTTTCTCGGCCTCGATCCCTCTTTCCCCTAATACCGAAAGGGTCTCGGCCAGCAGAAGGTCCGTATTGCCATCAGGCCGGGGACTGCCCTGTATGGCCAGCACAGGTGCAAAAGTCTCCATTTTTTCTTCCGCTTCCAAATGTTCTCTCTAAAATGTGTTTTTTGTTCATTTTCACGCAGTTGCATCACGATTTCAGTGAGAATCGAACAGGCGCATATACTACCTTACATCGCTTTGGACGTAAAGACTCAAAATATTTAAGAAACGGTATTTTCGGTTTTGATTTTTTATATAAGAAAAAACTCTGCCAAGCGCCTGGAAATCAACTTACCGCCAGACGAAACCCGAGGTCATGGTCTCGATGAACCGGCAGGTGCCATTCCCGGAAACCACACCGGAGAAAATAGGGGTCACTCTTCCACCCTCCACCCCGCACGATCCTTGCCTCAGGCCGGTCAGGATCTTCTCTTCCATCATCCGCCCGGTAAGGATAGCTCTTTTCCAAGGAACTCGTCCATTCCCACACCAGGCCGTGAATGTCAAACAGGTTAAACTTGTTGGCTTTTTTCTGGGCTACCGGCCGAGGACGGAAACCAGCGTTTTCGCCATACCAAGCGTAGTGTTCCAGCCGGTTGGCCCGGCCTTCGAAACAGTAATCCCCTAGAGACCCGGCCCGGCAGGCATATTCCCATTCGGCTTCGGTGGGCAACCGATGGGCATCTGTTTCCAGCATATCATTGAGGCGCTTGATAAAGTCGTTTACTTCATACCAGCTGACAGTTTCCATTGGGAAGTCAAAACCACCTTTATAACTGGCCTGGTTTCTGCCCATGGCCTTTTCCCATTGCCTTTGTGTCACCGGAGTGCGGCCCAAATAAAAAGTTTCCACTCTGTTTATATGTTTGGGGGCGGTATCCCAACGTTTAAAATTTTCTTTTTGCTCCTGCTCGTGTATGGCGGACTTTACAGCCTCGATATCACCCGGGTCAGGAACTAAATCATCAGTTCCCATGATAAACTCTCCCCCCGGAATGAGCACGAATTCCAGGCCCAAAGGATTGACGATCTTTTTCTTCAGAGGTTTTTCACTCGGTAAAACCGGCTCGGACATGGGAAGGATCTCCGGTTCTTAAAAAATGATCCCCGGAATTGTGATCCTGCACAGTTTCGAGTATCAGATGGTAAGCGATGCTTTAATAGCGGCAGCGGCCTCTGCTATCTCTTTCATGTCTCCCTTTCTGGCCTCCCAACTGCCTAGTTTCAACGAATCATTATTCCACCTCGGGAGAAAGTGCAAATGAAAATGATCTATGAGTTGCATGGCCGCCCGCCCGTTAGATTGAAAGAGGTTGAGCCCATCAGCGTTCAAACCGGTTGTAATGGCTTTGGCTAAAGGTTTGGCCGTGGCTATCAGGTCTCGTAAGAGATCCTCCGGCATGGTGTAGATATCTTGATGGTGGCCCTTCGGAATCAGGAGGCAGTGACCATAGGCTACTGGGTTGATATCCATAAAGGCCAGAAATTTCTCGTCTTCGTAAATCCTGGTCGAAGGCAGTTCGTTCGCCACGATTTTACAAAAAATACAATCATCCATGATAGACTCCCACCCAGGAAATAGGCTAATGAAGGGCCGGGCGAATAGCCTCCCTCTCCGCTCGAAATAATTCAGAAACGAAATTGGCAACCAACCGTTTGGCCTTTTTCAACGAAGGCAGTTCGGGCCAGGAATCAGCCCGCGCCATATCCACTTTAACCGGCTCGATGTTCATGGTTGTAGCGATAGAACCGATTTCGGCCGAACTGAAATTCCCACCCATAAATTTCTTTTTAACCAGCAAATCGACGTCCAGGCTTTTGAGGAAGTTGATGATACTCATTATATCGTGCCTTCGCTGAAAAGTACGTATGTCATTGTTTACTTCATCAGCCAGCGCCTCTAGTTTCTCACCTTGCTCCCGTCCTTTTTCCACGGCAAGCCTCAGTCGATCGTAACTTTTTAATACCAGGTCCAGATAACGTCCTTTATCCGTGAATCCTTTTGGAGTTAATCCTACCGGACAGGCTGGGGCTTGATCTGCCGCATCACCCGGGCTGAGCCATGATAAAGGCTGCCGGTCAACGCCGATTAAGGTAAAAAAACGGCCCAGATTTTCCGGAGTGACCAGTAAACAGGCCAGTTGATCCCTCATCCGGCGGGCCGCCTCCTCAATTTCTCTGTAGGCCGATAACTCTTCAGAAAACTCCTTTTTTTCCTCTTCGAGAATTAATCTCTCCCGGAGGTAGTTGCTTATGACCTCTTCTTTTATTTGGTAATTGAGTGAAGCGAGGTAGTCATCGGACATCTGATATCGACCTTGGCTCAAGCTTATGAAGCTGCCTGAGAATATGACATGGTCCGGTTGTTGTCAAACCCTGTCCATCCTATTTTACGTAAAGGAAAAAGTATCAACTCGGAGGGTAAATACGAGGAAGGATAAAAATAAACTCTGAATTCAAGGTCTACAGAAACCGAAAGCCGTAAAATACTGCTACCCGCCTCAATCTCGTCGGATTTTTTTTTGCCTTCCTCGATCATACCCCAGAGTGCTATTTTTAAGACTATTTTTCTAAAATATTAATTAAGAGGTAATCTCTTCCAGAAGTTCTCTGGCCTCATCGAAATGCGGATTCAATTCCAGG
>JAZGHI010000341.1:0-2606 GCA_036480955.1 Candidatus Adiutricales bacterium | reverse complement strand
GATATCCGCGAAGCCGGCGTTCTGATATAACTTAACGGCCTGTTCCTGGGTATACCAGCGCGTGGCCGGGGACCGCTGATGGAATTCCGAGAAAATGATTCTGCCGGAATGGGATATCTCGAAACGGTCCTCGGTATGTTCAAGTTGATTCACCAAATCATACCTGGCCCTGGTCCACCTTCGTATTAAGGTCTTATCATGCGGTCTTTCTTTCTCTGCCGCCAGTCGCCACTCAGACGGGTCATGTTCTTTTTCAGGCTTTTCCGGGGCCAGAATCATGAACGGCATCACCAGTAAACCGCCCGGGTCCAGATGGCCGTAGAAACTTTTCATGGTGTCTGCCGCTTTTTTTAATTCAGTTATCAGTTGAAATGAACTGGAGGGCACAAGGATTGTACGATATGCACAAGGAAGTTTGAGCTTCTCCATCGGCTGCTGATACAGAGTTGGACTCAACCCGGCTTTTTCCGCTTTCTCCCGGCAGATAGCCAGCATCTCGGCTGAGAGGTCCACGCCGTCTACGTCCAGACCGCCGGCCAGGTAATCTAATAACAATCGGCCTGTTCCGCATCCCACGTCCAGAGCGGGCTGACCGTTTTCGATAATCACCTGGCGGTAGAAAAACCTGTCGGGCCAGTTCGAGGTGTCCCCGCGTAAAATATCCCATGTCTCGGCCAGAAGGCCTTTGTATTCATATTCGGTGCGATCTGTGGAGGCCATATCAGAAAGCGGTCAGACCCGGTTTTCGAACTTACTTCGCTCCATAAACGGTTACGCTGCGAATGTCATATTGACCCTTCCGATTGATGATGGAAAATCCATCAAATCCCGTGCTCAGGCTTCGGTCGAGGGAACGGACCAGCTCCTTCCCGTCCAAGGAAACAATCATCTCTCCCCGTTTGTCTCTCAGCCATTCTATGGTATGGAGTCGGCCATCTTCGAGGTTTATTTGTCTTCTATAAAGGTCGATCACCGACGAGCCGAACCGGGTTTGGCGGACGAGCCTGATTCCATTCCGCCTTTGCGGAATGTAGGCTACGCGGTAAGCGATTTTACGCCTAGGTCCCTGAAAGGGTCCAAATTCCAGACGCCCATTACCGGTGTATGATTTGAAAACCATCCGGACGGCGAAAGAGTTGGTGATAGGCTGGTCGATATAGACTTCAGCGGGATGGATTTTGTCAATCCACTTTTTTTCAGGGCCTTTTTGCGATTCCGGCTTCAGTAAGGTCTTAAAGAGCAGACCGGCCAGATCGTCCTTACTCTCCTGCTTCGAAACCTGTTTTCTGGTTCTGGTGACGGAACTCTTAAGCCCAATGTTCGGGATAACCTGGAATCGTCCGGACGCGACTGTCCAGGTTGGATTATAGGTGTAGTCGCCATCATGGAATCCGTCACTTATCAGCAAATTTTGCCACGGCCAATCATACTGATTTATTAGTACCCACAGCCTGTCGGTGATCCAGCGACTCGAGACGCGTCGCCGCTGAATTTTTACGGTGAGGGATTTCAAACTCTCCACCAGCTTTTGAGTATTCTCCCTGCCACCTGTCTCACCCGGCCATCTCCTCGCGTAGCGTCGCGGTCTGGGGCGTTGTTTTTCGGCGAGGGTTTGAGAGAGATGGCCTAGCAGGTCTCTTGACGGCCGGCCGTCTACAGGAAGGCCTTGGTCTTCCTGGTATTTCCTTATGGCTTCCCGGGTCTTGAAGCCTATGACTCCGTCGGCTAGGCCCGGACTGTACCCAAACGAGGTCAACAACTCCTGGATCTTGATCAGCTCGTTCCTACTCAACCGGACGGAAGTGTCGGCCCGTTCAGATTGGCTTGTTTCCCTCTTGTACGTGGTGGTTTGTCTTTGAGGCTTCCAGGCACGGGCTAATCTTTGTGCTTCCGCGATTTGAGCCGAAGTCATACGGCGAGCCAGTTCATCACGGGCCCTGGCTGCTTTCGGTTTTCCGCGCCAGGCGGCCAGATTGAACCATTTATGGGCCTGGACGTAGTCCTGCGGCGCACCTTCTCCTCGAAGATACAAATAACCAACCATGTACTGTGCCTCCGCGTGGTCCTGCTGCGCCAGGTTCCTGAATTCCCGAAAAGCTCCGGTATAGTGTTTTCTTTCATAGGCCGACATCGCCGAATTGAAGTCAGCGTAGGCCGGAACGGCTAAGAAAAACACAAACATGAATAAGACAGTAATAATTCTCATTTTTTTACCTCGCTCTCTCTTGAATAATCCGTATCTTCCTGATACCAAACAGCTCGCCAGAGGGCCGTTCAATTATCCTAACCCAAACCCACGCTTCAGACTTATCTTCGTCCAAACCTTATATAAATTTTAAAGGCCACCTCCCGGCCGTCTACCTCCTCATCCAATAGTATACCCGTAAACTCCACTACTGCATCAGGGTCTGCCCCTTCCGATGCCGTATGAACCATGGCTCTGCAAATACGTTCAATGTTCCGGCCGCTGACGTCCTTGTCGATGGATTTTCTGATTACCTCCAGCACTTTCTCTAGGGGTACTCCCGCTTTGGCCGAATTGTCCACCGAGGTCAGGACGCTTTCAGTCTCAGCCTCGATTTTCTCTTCGTCCATGTTTTTACTTT
>JAZGHI010000340.1:0-6359 GCA_036480955.1 Candidatus Adiutricales bacterium | reverse complement strand
GAATAGATTATGAAGCCGATGGAAATAGATAACAACCTGGCTCCGGAACCTCTGACGCAACAAAAGAAAAAATCCCTGCTGGTCTCCATTCCAGGATTTAATGATACTCTGATCAGCTCTATAAAAGAGGCTAATACTCTGCAGATTAAGGCCCAAGAGGCCATGGAAAACCTGGCCACAGGGCGCTCACAAAATATACACGAAACACTGCTGGCCATCGAACAGGCGGAAATAGCGTTTAAAATGGTTACGCAAGTTCGAAATAAGATAATGTCCGCCTATCAGGAAATCATGCGCATGGTGGTTTAAACAGCATAGTTGACGCCTTTTAAACCTAGTGTATAATAAGGTAATCGAGAATTAGATGTTTGAGTACTTTAGCCAGCTTTTAGGTCAGTTTCGCGACGTATTCATGAGTCTTCCCACAAACCGGAAGATACTCATATTTTTAATAGTAGGCATTACCCTCACTAGTTTCGTATCATTATTGCTTTGGGCCAACAGACCGCAGTTCGATGTTCTCTATTCAGGCTTGAGTCAGGATGACGCCGGTGAGGTGGTGGCGAAGCTGAGGGAGAAAAAGATACCCTACCAGCTTAAATCCGGGGGAACCATTATATTAGTATCGAGTGAAAATGTCGCCGAGGCCCGGCTGGACCTCGCTTCGGCGGGCCTTCCCAGGGGAGGCGGAGTAGGTATGGAACTGTTCAACAAGACAAGTTTGAGTTCCACGTCATTCGTCCAGCGTTTGAACTATCAGCGTGCAATCCAGGGTGAGTTGGAAAGAACCGTCAGTAAATTCCCCGAAATAAGACAGGTTCGGGTACATTTGAATATCCCGAAGGAGTCTCTTTTTCTTGAGGATGCCCGGGAGCCCTCCGCGTCGGTTGTAGTGAATCTGTATCCAGGCCGGAGTTTGAGCCAGTCCCAGATTTTAGGGATCGTCAACCTGGTGGCCAGCTCGGTAGAAGGGTTAAAAACCGCAAATGTCTCGGTGGTTGACACTGCCGGGGGCTTGCTTTACAAAAAAGAAGACGATTCCGAGGGCACAGTATTGTCCGCCACCCAAATCCAGCAGAGGAAATTGATCGAGAAAAATCTGGCCGATCGTGTAACCTCCATGTTAGAGCATGTCATTGGGCCGAATAAGGCAGTTACCAGAGTATCGGCCGAACTAGAGCTAAACCAGGTCAGCACCACTGAAGAGACTTACGATCCTGATACAGTGGTAATTCGTAGCGAGCAGAGAATAAAGGAAAAAACCACCGGCCCGTCCTCGGCTGCAGGCGGTCCGGCGCGTACACCCTACATTCTGGGTATGGATGAAACAGAAGGGGGACAATCCCCGGCCCAGGAACTTCAGGACAGGTCTGAGGAAACATTCAATTACGAAATTGCCAAAACAATCCGTAGAACAGTTATCCCCAGCGGGACCATTAAGCGTCTTTCGGTGGCGGTGATGGTGGATGGAAATTACGAAGAAAAGACCGAGGGTGATAGAACTGTTCAGGTCTATATCCCGCGTTCGGAAAGGGAATTAACCGGTCTGGAAAACCTTGTTCGGCATGCTATAGGCGCCGATGAGGAACGTGGTGATACGGTGATAGTCAGCAGTTTCCAATTCTATGTCCCCGAAGAAGAAGAAGTAACTTTCATCGGCGGGCCGTGGAGTTCATACTTGCGTCAGGCCGTCCGGCCGGCCATGAACATCTTTCTGATCTTTCTATTCTTCTTATTTGTGGTGAGGCCGCTGATAGGCTGGATCAGAAGGGAAGCCAGGGTAACGGAAAGAGCGGAGGTGCTGTTGCCCGGCGCTCCCACCCCAGCCTTACCGGAAGGAAGAGTTCCGGAACCGGAGAAACAATTACCTGAAAAAATCCGAGAAATGACGGCGCAGGATCCCGACAAGGCCGCTGAATTAATCAGGGCCTGGATCGCGGAAAGATAATACTCGTGTATCTAAAGGAGGGCGAGCATGTCTGATGTTTCGAGCTTAACCGGACCGCAGAAAGCGGCTATATTCCTTTTGTCTATGGGTGAACAATTTACCACTCAGATTTTCGGGAAACTGGATGATGATGAGATCAAGCATCTCGGCCGAGCTATGTCTCGGCTTGAAGGAACTCCGTCTGAGGTTGTCCGGGAAGTGATGAGCGAATTCTCTGAACTTATGTCATCCCAGATGGAAATCAAAATAAAGGGGGACGCGTTTGTTAAAAAGATAATTTCCCTATCAGTGACCGAGGAAAGGGCCGAGAATATTCTGGAGGATATAGGCTCAGATCTGGGCCCAAACCCATTTGAAAATTTGAGGGAGCTGGATTCGAAAGTATTGGCAAATTTCATTCAACACGAACACCCTCAGACTATTGCCCTAATCCTGGCCCACCTGGACCCCGCTAAATCAGCCGAGGTAATAATCGAATTTTCTGAAAATCTTCAGACCGATATCCTGATGCGTATCGCCAACCTCGAGACTGTACCCCACTCGGTGATAAACGAAATTGAAAGCGTCCTCGATAAAGAAGTAAACGCCCTGGGATCCGTGGAAACTAGAAAATTGGGCGGTCCCAATACCGTGGCCGAGATTCTCAACCACGTCGATCACGCCACGGAAGCCAACATTCTGACAAAAATCGAGGAGGACCGCCTGGAACTAGCCAATGATATACGAAAACTCATGTTCGTATTTGACGATCTGGCTGATATCGATGACCGCGGTATCCGAGACATTCTAAGGGAAGTAAACAACGAGGAATTGACTCTGAGCCTTAAAACCGCCTCCGAGACCCTGATGCGGAAAATATTGAGCAATCTTTCTGAACGGGCTGCGGCAATTATAGAGGAAGATCTCGAAGTAATGGGCCCAGTTCGGCTGACGGATGTTGAAAAAGCCCAGCAATCCGTCTTGCGCGTTGCCAAAAAACTCGAGGCCGAAGGTAAAATATTTCTTGGTAAAGGTGGTGAGGAAACTTTTGTCTAAGTCCACCGTCATAAAATCATCCGAAGCCTCAGGTCTCAATCTCAAGGAACTCTCCCTCGACGAATTAACCGGCATCAGCAGTAAGACCGAAAAGAACACCGTCACCGATTACTCGTTCTCGCCTCTTCCGGAAATTGGAAGGACCTGGCCGGTAACGCTTGCGGAAACCGAGGAGGCCATTCAGAAAGGGCAGGAAGAGCTGGGTAAGATCCGTGAAGCGGCCATAAAAGAAGCGGAAGAGATTAAAGAAGCCGCAAGAGCTGAAGGGTTAGAGCTTGGATTGGACGAGGGACATAAGCGGGTCCAGGAGGATTTTGAAGCAAGCGTGACAAAAACTGTAGACGTTCTCCACGCCATCGAAAATTTTTATATGGACCTGCTCAAAGCCAATGAGGCCATGCTGGTAAAACTGGCCCTCACCATTGCCCAACGCGTCATAATTCATGAGGTAAAAAGCTCCCCCGAGGTTATCGCCGCTACCTTTAAAACCGCTCTTGAACATTTGGACAAAGTACACGAAGCGGTAATGAAGATCCATCCCGATGATCTGGCTCATCTGGAATCAATACGAGAAGAACTAAGAGATCAGTTCGAGGGCCTTATCAAGATTACGTTTGAACCCGATTCGAACCTTAATCGAGGTGAACTTGTAGTGGAGACGGACGCCGGCCGTATAGATGGGACCCTAAAACAGAGATTTGACGCTGTTACCGCAGCAGTGGACGAAGAATTGCGGAAAAACTTTGACCTAGAGTGGTGATGTTTCCGAGACACCTGTAGCTGATGATGAACAGCTCGTATGACTTAAGCAGATATATTGAAGCAGCGGCCAGGGCCAGGCCCATGAACTTGGAGGGCCGGGTGGTGAAGACGGTGGGACTTGTTATCGAAAGCAAGGGCCCGGTAGCCTCGGTAGGCGATCTTTGCCATATCTTCACCGAACCTGGCTCTAGTCCCGTGGAGGCCGAGGTCGTGGGTTTCCATGAAGGGCATATTCAGTTGATGCCCCTATCGAATATCGCGGGCCTTACTCCCGGCAACCGCGTAGTACCGTTAGGAAGAACCGCCACCGTCGAAGTCGGACCCAACATTTTAGGCCGGGTTCTCGACGGCTTGGGGAATCCCATCGATGGCCTCGGTCCGGTCGAGGGCGAGATCAACTATCCTGTTTATGCCCAACCAACTAATCCCCTCTTAAGGTCCAGAATTTCTGAACCAGTGGATTTGGGAATTCGGACCATCAACGCCCTGCTGACAGTGGGCAAAGGGCAAAGAATTGGTATTTTTTCCGGCTCAGGAGTTGGAAAAAGTACCCTATTGAGTATGATTGCCAGATACACCAGGGCGGACGTAAACGTTTTAGCCCTTATAGGCGAGCGTGGACGGGAAGTAATCGAATTCATAGAAAAAGATTTGGGCCCCGAGGGAATGAAGAGGTCCGTAGTGGTGGCCGCCACGTCTGACCAACCCGCTCTGGTCCGAATACGGGGAGCCTACTTGGCTACCGCCATCGCCGAGTATTTCCGTGATCAGGGTGCGGATGTCATTCTAATGATGGACTCGGCTACCCGCTTTGCCCATGCTTTGCGGGAAGTTGGCCTTTCCATCGGTGAACCGCCTACTACCAGAGGTTACACGCCCTCAGTGTTCGCGCAGTTACCCCTTTTACTGGAAAGGGCCGGAACCTGGCAGGGAAAAGGGAGTATTACCGGTTTATACGCAGTCCTGGTAGAAGGTGACGACATGAATGAACCCGTGGCCGATGCCCTGCGTTCCATTCTGGATGGACACATCAACCTCGACAGACAGCTGGCCGCTCGAAACCGGTATCCGGCTATCGACCCTCTCACTAGTATAAGCCGGTTGATGATCGATGTAGCCGACCAGGATCATCAGAATCTGGCCCGACGGTTAAACACCGTCTTAGCTACCTATGTTCAATCCGAAGATATGATCAACATCGGGGCATACGTTAAAGGAAGCAATCCCGACATTGATTATGCCATAGACCTGATGCCGCGCATCGAGACCTTCTTAAAACAGGACCGCCAGGAAGGTGTGAGTTTGAATCAAACCTGGCAAGAACTTAAGGAGATATTCAGCTAGATATGTTTCGCTTCCGGCTAGATTTTCTTCTGAGATACCGCCGACAGCTCGAAGAGACTGAGATGTACGAACTGGCGAACAAAGTTAGAACGGCCAATCAAATCCAGACCGACCTGGCGGAAGTCAGGACACGGGCAAAAGAACTGGCCGATTCAGTTCGACAGCGGACGTCGGTTAAGGTCACCGCCCCGGTTCTGGCTCTTTATTCCAATTATCTCCATGAACTTCGTAAGAGGAATCTGGCGGGACAAAGCAACTTGGCCAGGGCTGAAAAAGAAGTAGATCGGCAGCGCGAAACATTAACTGAAGCCGCTATCAAGCGAAAATCCATCGAAAGACTGGAAGAGCTGGAGGGAAGAGCTTTCATCGAGACCGATCTCAAGAGGGAGCAGAAAGTATTCGATGAGTTGACTTCGCTCAAGTCCGCGCGGGAAAAAGATGAGAAATAAGATCACCTTGCGAAAACCCTCCTGGCTGGGCCTGGAGATGGCCATTATCCTGGGGCTGATATTTAAGATGGCCCTGGCCGGTAGCCTGTTGGTCTCCTTTTCTAAAGGAACCGGCATTATTGGTTCTCAAAAAGCCATGGCCGCCAATCCGGTGCAGGCCCAGACAACGGAGTCCACTAAACCTACACTGCCGCTACCAAAAGACCCGGCCTTGATGGAGAGATACCGGGCCATGCTGATGGTCCTAGAGGGGAAAGAGATCAATCTGAAAGAAAAGGAGCAACGCCTTAAAGAAGAGGAAGAAGCTCTCCACGTACTCAAGGATGAACTTAAAATCCGTCTGGGTGAAGTGAATAATAAACTGACGGAACTGACAGAACAAAAAAAATTCCTCACAGGCCTGATTGCCGAGTACAAAAAACTGATCGAACAGCAAAAAATCCTGGAAGACGCCCGGATAACCCATCTCGTAAAAGCATACAGCGGCATGCGTGCTGAAAACGCGGCTAACTTAGTCAACAGCCTTGATGATTATGTCGCGGTTCGAATCTTGTCGGCCATGAGCGGCCGGGCCGCGGGCCAGATAATGTCTTTCGTGCGGCCGACCAAGGCCGCCCGGTTGACCAAGATGCTATCTGAATTTAATCAGCCCCAGAAAAAAGGCGCGGAAAAGACCGGAGGGAAAAAGAAATAATAATCAAATACTTGAATAGTCGATAAGGATCTTTTTCATACAATATAAGAGAATTATAGAAAATATTTTAAGAAAATTATATTATTATGGAAAGAAATTCTATGATCGTTGAATAAACCTCGGTAAA
>JAZGHI010000339.1:0-15443 GCA_036480955.1 Candidatus Adiutricales bacterium | reverse complement strand
GATCTGGATTGGACCATCACCTGAGGCGATCGATCGGATGGGAGATAAACTTTCATCTAAAAAACTGATTAAGGAAGCGAACGTACCGACCTTGCCGTCGGTTGAGCTTGAAGCGGGCGCTGACGCGGCCAAGCTGGCCCTCGAGATTGGTTATCCATTGCTGGTGAAAGCGTCAGCCGGCGGCGGCGGCAAGGGTATGCGAGTGGTTGAGTCGGAAAACGATCTTGCAGAAGCCGTGGAAGGCGCGCGGCGTGAAGCCGCCGCTGCCTTTGGTGATGACACCGTTTTTCTGGAACGCTGGCTGACCAAGGCCCGGCACGTGGAGATTCAGGTACTGGGCGATGAACACGCAAACATAGTCCACTGCTTCGAACGGGAGTGTTCGATCCAACGCCGGCATCAGAAGATCATTGAAGAAGCCCCGTCTCCGGCGGTTGGCCCGGAACTTCGCGAGCGCATGGGCGCGGCAGCGGTATCTGTCGCACGGGCTATCGGCTATACCTCCGCTGGTACCGTCGAATTCTTACTGGATGGGGAAGATTTCTGGTTTTTGGAAATGAATACACGGCTGCAGGTTGAGCATCCGGTCACTGAAGCGGTCACCGGTCTCGACTTGGTGAGAGAGCAGCTTTTGATCGCCCAGGGAGAACGTCTGGGATTCGCTCAGGAAGATTTGGCCATCAATGGACATGCCATTGAGGCCAGATTGTACGCCGAAGATCCCGTGAATGATTTTCTTCCGACCGTGGGTTCGGTGCTCCTGTGGGAACCATCAAGTCTCGCGGACGCGCGCTTTGACTCGGGCATCGAGACGGGCAGTGAAGTGGGGATTGAATTCGATCCGATGCTGGCCAAGATCATTGTGCACGCCCCGACACGGCGGGAGGCCTCGCTTCGGCTGGCCAGCGTTCTAGAGACGACGCGAATACAGGGTGTAACCACCAATCGCGATTTTCTAGCCGGCGTCCTGCGGACACCCGATTTTCTAGCCGGGGATACGACCACCGACTTCATCGAACGCGTAGATCCGCCCAGAATCCATCTGCCGGAACATTCTGAAGTGGTAGAGGCTTCAATAGCGGCGGCTATGACGGCGCAGGGCGACCGCCGGGCCGCGGCCAAAGTTTTGCGGGGGATCTCCAGTGGATGGCGTAATACACTAATGCCCCCTGAGTCGGTGAGTTACCGGCATGGCCATGACAAAATCACCGTTGATTATCGCGCTCAGCGCGATGGCGGCTTCCTGGCCACGGTCGACGATGCAACACATCGGGTTTGCGTTCAATCTCGAGAAGGCCGTGAGATTTCATTGGAAATTGATGGCCGCCGCCTAAGCTTTACGGTAACTCCCCATGGTGACCGCTGGCTCATCCACGGGCCGGCCGGTCAAACTGAATTGGTTGAATTACCCAGATTCCCGGTGCTAGATCTGAGCGGCGTGGCCGGCGGCCTGGTAGCGTCGATGCCCGGTAAAGTTTTAGCCATTTATGTCTCTGTGGGCGATGAAGTAGAAGAGGGACAGTTGTTGCTCATTCTGGAAGCCATGAAAATGGAACATCGGATCATTGCGCCCATGGCTGGAATAGTCAGCGAAATAAAGGTCAGGGAAGGCGACCAGGTGGCTAACGGAGAGCTTCTTATTGTTCTGGCTGAAAAAGAAGCGAGTTGAACAGCAAAAAATTAGATATAATCGTTAACAACTCCATAATTGCGCGGTCCGGATTCCGTTTAAACCAGTATCCGCGACAGAAGAACTGTAACTTTCTACTATAGGGTCTGGTATTTTTTTTAATCATTTTTATCCTTCTATCTTTTCTCTGCCGTTATTAACGAAATTCAGATTACCTTGGCGTCGCGAAAAGAGTTGATGTCTTCCCATCCGTAACCTAGCTCGAGGAGGATCTCCTCAGTGTGCTGGCCCAGCTCAGGCGCGATCCGGCCCGGAGTGGCGGGGGTCTCACTAAGTTGGATCGGAAACCCAATCATTGTCGTGGGGCCCCATTCCGGATGGTTAATCCTCTGTAGATACCCGTTTATAAAGGCTCCTTCATCATGGGCCACCTGATCGTAATCACGAACTGGAGCATACCTCTGTCCGGCCGCTTCAAGGATCTGCTCCCATTCGATGGTAGTCTTACTCTTAAGTATTTCGGTTAAAAGATCAAACAGGACCCGCCGGTTCTCGTCGGTTAGCAAGGGACCTATGAAACGTGGGTCATCAGTGAGCTCGGGCCGACCGATCGCTTGAAAGAAGGCCGACCTGAGGTGGGCCGCAACTCCAACGATGGCCAGGTGACCGTCGGAGGTGGGAAAAATACCGTAAATGGTGGGAAGCATGGGGTGGCCCCGGTTCGCGTGACCCGGGGCTTTGCCCGTGAGGAAATAGTAAGTATACTCGGATGCCTGGGCGTAGATCTGCCCTCCAAGAAGTGAGACCTCTACTTTCTGGCCTCGACCGGTCTTCTCGCGGGAGAATAAAGCGGCCAGAATGCCGCTTGCGAGGTTCTGGGAGCCGATGTGATCGGCCAGGGTCACACCGATCGGTGTGATGTCTTCCGGACCCGTACCAGTCCTGTAGAGCATCCCGCCAGCGGCCTGTCCGGTAAGATCGGCGCCTTTTCTTGACGCATCCGGCCCCAGAGAGCCGAATGCGCTCGCGGCCCCATAGATGATGCTGGAATTGCGTTCCGCAAGTTGGTCGTAACCAAGGCCCCAGCCTTCCATGGTGCCGGGAAGGAAGTTGGAGACGACAACATCAGCGGTCTCGACAAGCCGCAGGAAGATCTCCTTGCCTTGCCGGAGCCGAAGGTCGAGGGTAACGCTGCGTTTTCCGCGGTTGCAGCCGATGAACCAAGGAGCTCGCAGGTCCTCCATCGAGATCGGAATCCAGCGGGCCTGGTCGCCAAAATCGGGGAGCTCAATCTTGATTACGTCCGCCCCGAGGTCGGCCAGGAGCAAAGCCGCCTGTGGGCCCTGGACCAGGAGACCGAGGTCGATGACTCGAAGCTTGTCAAGGGCGCCTTTCAGCCCGGATTCATTTTCAGAAGCTTGATTTTGGGCGGTATCTATTCCCGTACTCTCTTTAATCGTATTCATGCCCTCTCCTTTTGATTAAGCTGGCCATATATTCTCCCGGCTTTTCAAACAGGCTTATTCTGATATCAGGCGGAATTTCAGAAAAATATTTGAACAGTCTGCTCGTACGGTAACCGCGATCTGACCATCTTGTTGATGGGCGATTCCTTGTCCGGATATCCTAGACATATAGAAGTTATTAGAACCTCGTCTTCAGGTATACCAAGGACCTCTATTATTTCATCCTTATACCTCAACGGCATACCCAGCCAGCATGTTGCCAATCCCTCAGCATGTGCCGCCAAAAGCAGGTTCTGCACGGCAGCGCCGATACTCTGGGCTGAAGAACCCCCCATCAGTTTCGGTGCGGCCGCTATTATCGCTACTGGCGCCTGGTAGAAGCGGATACTCCCAAATCGAACTAATTCCACGGCCTCTTCACCCATTTTCAGTAAGCCGACTTCAGCGGGATCGCTCTGCTTCAACCCCGCGGATACAGTCTTCCCCACACGCTCGGCCATCTCGTCATATGCTTCGACAGAGGGCGCATTCGGACCGGAGGCCTCGATTAAAGCCTGAATGAGTTCATCGCGTTTTGCACCCATGGCCACATAAAACCGCCAGGGCTGACTGTTGCCGCCCGAAGGGGCCCATATGGCCGCGGTCATGATTTTTTCAACCAATGCCTTCGGTACAGGTTCCTTCAAATATTTGCGGATGCTGCGCCTGTTTAGAAGTGCTTCGTGTGTGTCCAATTGCATTTCCTCCTCAATCTCTTTGATGGAATTCTCTTTCTTGATTAAACACAAAAAATAAAAGGAAAGAGCTCAATATCGTTTCCCTGAAGATTATCTGAGACTTCTGCAAAAGGTCGTCTTTTGGCCGAACTATTTGTTGTGCTCAAAATTAAGTCCTCAAAATACTTGTATTATTCCTGCGGCTTAATTTTTCGCACGCTGCGATTTCGACAAAAATACTCGTTTTGCAGAAGTCTCCATCTGTCTTTAAAGTAATTACACCGGTATGTCAAATCTCGGGAGATCTCTTGTGCTGGCAACATAAAAATGTCCCGGTGAAATCGAGCATCGTTTTTCAAGGAAGGTTCCCCGGCGCTAATAAACGGGCCGGCCATTCTGTCCTGAAACAATAAGCCCTCCTACTTGAGCCATGCTGACTCACATCTGAATTATTGATTGATCCATACCCATGTTTCATCTTATGATCTATTAAAGAAATTTCATTCGGTCGGGGTTGAGACCTTTTACGGCCCCGGTCAAGGAAGGTAGAAAATGAGTGGTTTTGAAAACATCATCTACGAAGTGGAAAATGGAAGAGCCCGAATCACCTTGAACCGGCCCGAGAAACTTAACGCCCTGACCCTCGAGCTCCAAGAGGAACTCAACGAAGCCCTCTGGGAAGCGGATAACAACAACGACGTTCATTGTGTTATCTTGAAGGGCGCCGGCCGGGCCTTCTCCGCCGGATATGATCTAACCGGCGCGGGGGGCAAAGTTTCGGTGTCGCGAATCGAGTCCGAGGAGAACGACTACCGCAAGAGCATGTCCCCGGACGACGACGCCTGGCGGCTCGAACGCGCTCAGCGTTACCGGATGGCCTTGTTCGACATGCACAAACCCAGCATCGCTCAGGTGCATGGGTACTGCCTGGCCGGGGGCACCGACGTGGCCCTGCTCTGCGACATGATAATCGCCGCCGATGACGCGGTGTTCGCTTTCCCGCCGGCCCGTGATCTGGGCGCTCTGCCCAACAACATGTGGGTTTATAATGTCGGACCGCAGTGGGCCAAGCGGCTGACTCTCACGGGTGACTCCATAACCGGCGCCGAGGCCGCTGAAATCGGGTTGGTGCTCAAATCCGTACCGCCTGACCTCCTTGAACAGGAAGTCGAACAACTAGCCGACCGGCTGGCCCTGATCGATCCTGATTTACTGACGGTGAACAAACGCATAATAAATCTGGCTTTAGAGCTTATGGGAGCCCGCACCCTGCAGCGGCTGGCCGCTGAAAACGACGTCCGGGGCCACAACACCCGCGGGGCCGCCGGATTCCGGAAGTCAATGATGGAAAAAGGCTTGAAAGAAACACTGCGGGACCGGGACGCCAAGTTCGGTGACGGTCGCGCTCGAGTCAGGGGACCGGAAATCCGCGACAGTAAGGGGCACCTGGTGGACAACTGATTCCCGATACGAAAAGGAAGGAAATCATGGAGACAGAGCGTATATTGACCGAAAAGAACGGACCGGTCTGGACCGTCATTATCAATCGGCCGGATGTGCGAAACGCGGTTGACCGGCCGACCGCCCGGGAACTGGCCGACGCGTTCCGGGCCTTTGAAGCCGATGACGAGGCCAGGGCCGCGGTGCTGACCGGGGCCGGCGGGTACTTCTGTGCCGGCGCTGATCTCAAAGCCGTGGCCCAGGGCTCGAGCGGCGCGGCGAGGGCTAATCGCGCCGGGGAGGAGGGCGACGGTCCCATGGGGCCTTCACGCATGCGGCTGAGTAAACCGGTCATCGCCGCCGTGGCCGGCTACGCCGTAGCCGGGGGGCTGGAACTGGCGCTCTGGTGCGACCTGCGCGTGGTCGAACGGGACGCTGTCTTTGGAGTGTTCTGCCGCAGGTGGGGAGTGCCTTTAATAGACGGCGGCACGGTCCGTCTGCCCCAACTCATAGGTCTGTCTCATGCCTTGGACATGATACTGACCGGCCGGCCGGTGGGCGCGGAAGAGGCGCTGCGCATGGGTCTGGCCAACCGGGTAGTGGATACGGGCACATGCAGGGTGGAGGCCGAGGCCCTGGCTGAAACCCTGACCAGATTTCCCCAGCGCTGCCTGGTCAGCGACCGGCGGTCAGCCTACGAGCAGGCCGATCTAAGTTTCGAGGCGGCCATGCGCAATGAATTCCGCCTTGGCCGAGCCACTATTGAGAGCGGTGAGACCCAGGCCGGCGCGGCCCGGTTCGCTGAAGGCGCCGGCCGCCACGGGTCGTTTGATAACAATTAATCATCGATAGAGGAAGCTTAAGCGGTGAATTTTCGAGTAGATAAAAAAATCTGTCAACGCCCTGAGATGGCCGCTTTGTCAAACCAGGCGAGACTAAATGACAATTGCTGTAACTCCTCTGCTTTAATTTGACCTCGCCGGCTAAATGAGTTACTCTTAAAAAAAATTATTAACAACCAATAGCCCGGTTCATATTTCTCACAGGCCCGGCACCAGGTCCACGGATGGTCCATAAACCCTCCTTGACTACTTTCGGAAAGGGGACTGAGAATGAAACTCGAGTTGGTTTCCCCGTTTAAGAAGCTTTCGCACAACATCGGTCAGATTTTTCAACTTCCTCAAATGGCCCTGGCCTTGATCGCTGGTATCACGCCTGAAGATATAGATGTTTCCATTACCGATGAAATGGTCCGGCCCATAGATTTTGACAAACCCGCGGATCTGGTGGGCATCACGGTAAATACCAAAACTGCGGTGAGGGCGTATGAAATCGCGGATGAATACCGGAGACGAGGCGTTCCGGTCATTCTGGGCGGGATACATCCCAAAGTCGCCCGGAAGGAGGCCATTCAGCACGCCGATTCCTTGGTTCTGGGAGAGGTAGAGGAGGTATGGGGCTTGTTGCTGGAAGATTTCAAAAAAGGTTTTATGAAGGAATATTACAGCTCTGATGTTTATCCCAATCTCGATATTCTTCATATCCCCAGAAGGGACCTGTTGCCCGAGGGCAATTATGAAACCATAAACCTGGTGCAGACTTCTCGGGGTTGCCCTTATTCCTGCCACTTTTGTACCGTTTCCGCTTTATATGGCAAAGGGGTCAGACTTAAGCCGGTTGATAATGTAATGGCCGAGATTGAGACCCTTCGAGGCGATGAGATTTTTTTTGTGGATGATAATATTGTTGGAAGAGTGGAATACTCAAAAGAACTGTTAAGCAGGTTGATACCTTTGAAAAAAAAATGGGTCGGCCAGGCCACGGTAAACGTGGCCAAAAATAACGAACTATTGAGATTGATTCATAGAAGCGGTGGTGAGGGCTTGTTTGTAGGTTTTGAGACTGTTTCCATTAACGGGTTGAAAGAGGTGGGTAAACTGCAGAATATTAACCACGATTACTTTGAATCAATTACCAGGATGCATGACAACGGCATTTCGATAATGGGTTCTTTTATCGTGGGCTTTGACAGCGATGATAAATCCTGCTTTGAAGATTTATTGGAATTCGTGTCCAGGAGTAAAATTGACGTGGTGGATATTTCGGTTCTGACACCCTATCCGGGGACGATCCTTTATGAAAAACTCAAGGAGGAAAACAGGCTTATAGATGAAAGCTGGTGGCTGAAATATGATTCAGATGAAGTTGTTTTCGAGCCAAGGCAGATGGCCAGACAGGAGCTGTATGAAGGCCGCAACTGGGTGTTAAAGGAAATTTACAGGCTTGGTCCTACCTTAAAAAGATGGGGCCACGGGCTGAACAGACGCACTATTTTCGGCAACATTCTCAACTGGAAAGTAGGCATGGGGTATCGCCGAAACGCTTACACAGAGAAATTCACAAAAGATGACCTTATTGTGGAGACTTGACCGGGGTGTTAAGTCCAATTTCCAATAAGAGACCTCTGCAAAACTTCGTCCTTTGGCCCAACTCTTTGTCGCGCTCGAATTTTGAGCTACCACTTCGGCTTCGCCTGCAGTGGCTTTAGTCCTCGAAATACTTCAAGTATTCCTGTGGCTTAAATTTTCGTGCTCCTCGATTTGACCTCAAATTACTCGTTTTGCAGAGGTCTCAATAACGCAAAGTCCCGACATTTTCGGGAATAGAATCACCGTTTTTTTAGTCTGCCGAACTTACCTCCCCGTTCATGTATCTTGACCTGAAATTCTTCTTTTTCTTTTCAAAAAGAACGGTATAATGGTAAACACTCTAGTCACAAGATAAAGGCTGATACTTTTGGTGGTTCAAAAAGAAAGATGGACACAGTTTATCAGGGGTCATATTCAGGCGTTAGATAGCCCCTGGCCAGATACTGTTTACTAACCCGATCATTCGGGAATATCCTGTAATACCTTGGAAAGGAGATCGAGGATGACCATACCAAATTTGTCATTAGAAGGCAGTGTTGCCGTTATTACCGGCGGTAGGATGGGAGTTGGCAAAGCCACGGCGCTCATGTTTGCCGAAGCCGGAGCCGACATCGCTATCTGCGACCTAATAGCGGACGACGGTAAGATGGACGCGGTCGTCGAGGAAATTGAGAAGATGGGCCGGCGCGGTCTGGCTGTCCAGGCTGATGTAAGCAAGAAGGACCAGGTTGATGATTTTTTCCAGAAGACGGTGAGTGAGCTGGGCACTGTGGACATTCTGGTAAACAATGTGGGTGTAGCCTCTGGCAAACCTGGAGGCATCACCGTGCTTGAAGAAGACGAACTGGACAAGATGATGCGGATCAATCTTTACAGTGTCTACTTCTGCTGCCAGGCCGCGGCTAAAATAATGGTCGAGAAAAAGAAGGGTAATATAATCAACCTGGCCTCCCAGGCGGCCTTCAAGTCATTTCCCGGCGGAAGCGTTTACTGTGTGGCCAAGGCCGGTGTGGTCATGTTAACCCGCGTCCTGGCCCATGAACTGGGTGGTTTCAACATTCGGATTAACGCTATAGCTCCCAGCGTAATCACCACGGAATTCATGTCACCGATTATAAAGCTGGATTGGGAAGACCCTAAAATCCGCGAGTCGGCTAGTAAGGGTCTGCCGTTGGGACGGGTATCCGACGCGGAGGAAATTGCCGGCGTAGCCCTTTTCCTGGCTTCAGACCTTTCAAGCTATATGACCGGAGATACGGTTTTTGTAGACGGCGGGGCCTTGGCCTAGCCTTTATGGCGTGCCCTTGACCTTAAGAGATAGAGACCTTTACATTAGGGATGATTCCTT
Source organism: Candidatus Adiutricales bacterium (assembly GCA_036480955.1). Lineage (GTDB taxonomy): Bacteria > Desulfobacterota > Desulfarculia > Adiutricales > JAFDHD01 > JAZGHI01. The sequence goes on along the minus strand of JAZGHI010000339.1, from coordinate 6,414 downwards.
CAGGTACCTGATAAGATGTTTATATCGGCTGAACATTTGAGGTATCCACCACCCGGTCTCAGTTCATCCTGGCCGGTTTATTGACATATCGGCCGGCCGGGGTCTATTATGCCTGCCAAAACGAAATTTAAATCTTCACGCACTTTTTGACCAGAGGAGGAAAAGTATGCCTTATTTTGAGACTGGAAATCTACGGTTGTATTACGAGGACGTCGGCCAGGGTGAACCTATTATCTCCAACCACGGCCTGGCGGAGGACGGCGGCTACTGGCGTGACACAGGTGTGACCGCTAAACTGGCCGAACGCTACCGGGTCGTTTCGATGGACATGCGCGGACATGGCCAGACTGTCCTGACGGACGAGCCCTGGGGGTATGACGCTGGCACCATGGGTGATGATTTTGACCGGCTGGCCGATCACCTGGGTATCGACAAGTTCCACCTGCTGAGTCACGCAACCGGCGGCATGACGGCCGCCCGCTACGCCATGACCCGCTCCGACCGTCTTTTAAGTCTCATGCTTACCGATACCGGCTCCGCCACCCGTCCCAAAATGACCGGCGCTGTTAACCTGACCGAAGAAGAAATTCAAAAGATGATGGAGGAGGCTCGCCGGCAGCCCATCCCACGACCGAGCTACGAGGAGAGAAAAGCCGGCTGGCGCGCGAATCCGGGACCATTTACCTTTAAAATGGAACAGCTTCCAGGCAGCGACGAGATGTTTGATATCATGGATGGTTTCTATCAGCGGCGTCTCAGCCCGGAAGCCCTCCAGGAATTCAGGTTCAGTTTTTACAGCGACCCCGATCCGAAAGTCGAGGATTTAAAGCAGATAAAATGCCCGACCCTCATCCTGCTGGGTGAGTTTGATATTGTCTTCCTCGGACCGAGTGAGTTGATGGCCTGGTTTATACCGGACAACCGTCACGCTCTAATGGCCGGAGTGGGCCATATGACGGCTATTGAAGACCCGGACGGCACCATCCGGGAGCTACTTGATTTCCTTCAGACGGTGGCTGAAACAGGGAAAGCCAACCGGTAATCGACCTGGAATAATACACGTAAGATGTCGGCTGATTCCGGAAGTGTGAAAAGGGATCAGCCGCGTCTTTAATCCTAAATAACCTTGCCGGCCGAACTGAGGGAAGTAATCAGTTGATTGGTGACCTTTATTTCTGCTGGTATTGGAACACACCGTGTTATCGATTAAAACATCCTTAGAGGAAATAAAGCTGTCACAAAATTGAAATATCGAGGAGGTGTCGCTTTATGTCCGGCAAGCCAAATATTGTTTTTATTTTTTCAGATCAGCACCGGGGCGACTCCATGGGTTGCGTGGGCCATCCGGTAATCCAAACACCGAACCTGGACGCCCTGGCCGGGGAAGGCGCAGCCTTCACCCGCTGCTCTACCAATTCGCCCTTGTGCATGCCGGCCCGCGCCACCATGATGACCGGGCAGCACGTTTGCCAGCACGGTATTTGGAACAATGAATTGGAGGCCGACTGCATGGGTCCGAGCCATGTCCGCAACATCAGGGACGCCGGCTATCACACCGCGCTCATCGGCAAGACCCACCTTTGGATTCACGGCAACCGGCCGGGGGGAGTCCGCCACACCCGGGATCATCAGGATATCCTTGAAAATTGGGGCTTCGAATTCGTTCATGAGCTCACCGGACCGCTGGCCTCCATTGGCAACGACTCTTATTATACTGATTACCTGGCTGATAAGGGGTTGCTGGATGGATATAGAAAATATATGACGGATTATAGAAAAGAATGGGCGCAGGGAACGGCCAAACCTTGGGAAGAGCCTGCCTGGCCCTTTGCCGCAGAAGATCACCTCGATGCCTATACCGGCAGCACGGCTGCTGACTGGATTCAAAATTATGAAGGCGATAAGCCGTTTTATTTGCAAGTATTGTTCCCTGGTCCGCACGATCCTTTTGACTCGCCTCAAGAGTACAGGGATTTATACCGGCCGGAAGATATGCCGGCAGGGATTATGGATTGGCCGGAGGAACCGGTTCCATCCTTCGCGAAAATGGTACTGCGATGGAGCGGACTCAAAGACATGACCCCGGAACAGAAACAGATACTTCGGACTTTTTACTACGGGAAGATGACCTTGATAGATGAATACATGGGCAAGATCACCCAGGCGCTCAAAGACAAAGAATTGATGGACAATACCTGGATTGTATATACTTCTGACCACGGCGAAATGCTGGGCGACCACAGGATGAGCCACAAAATCGTCTTTTACGAAGGCGCTCTGCGTGTCCCCTGTATCTTCAGGCCGCCGGGAGGGGTTGAAGGTTGGCAGTCTGAAGCGTTGACCGATCAGATAGATATCACGGCATCTCTGATCGAACTGGCCCAAGCGGTTCCACTAGAAGTAAGAGACAGCCGTTCGCTTATCCCTCAGATTCTGGCCGGTCCGAATGGACCGGAGGCACAGAAGGGCAAAGAGGTCGTTTTCAGTGAAGTGCTTGGTTTTTCCATGGTCTACGACGGCCGCTATAAGTATACGGTATCCTCGAATTCGCAGAGGCCCGTTCAACTGTTCGACCTCGAGGCAGACCCGGACGAACTTAAAAACCTGGTTAATGATGAATCGCTGGAACCTGTGCGCCGAGATCTACTGATACCGCATCTGAAACGGCTGCGGGCCGGAATGGACGAGGTGAAATTCAGCAAGTATAAAACAGAAGAGGCCCAGTACCGTAGATCCGGCAGAGCTCCGGGATGGGCCTTGTAACAAGGCTTTTTGTAAAGCCATCCGGATACTTAACCGGTATATTTTCCACATTAAAACAAAGGCCCGAGGAGGACGTGTACTCAGGCAAGTATGATCGGTTAATCCTGCTTATGGCCTGCCTTTAAGATGGACCGACTCATTCCCTCAGGCCAGATATTAAAAAGCTATTTAATTTGACCTAACCTTTCGGCCCTCGTCTTATGGTATTATAAATTCAAAAACTAATTAGCATCTACATTTTAATATTTTTTCAATTTGTTTGTATTAAAATAAGATTCAGAGCAAGATCCAGGACGCTTTTTTTATTTTAACTATCACCTGAAAATGTTCGACAATATACTTTTTTTAAACATGGGGATTGTTATTAGATTGTATTTTTTCCCAATTTGAAGTAGAGTTAATTTATAAAGAATTTTAATCAAACACAAAAACCCCTTCTTTATTGGGGTGGAGAAAGGAGTAATTAATGGCAAAGAAAAAAGGAATTGACCTGAAGGCTCTTATCAAAGCAGTGGAATCCGGTTTACCTCGAAAAAAGATCATGAAACAGTTTGGTTTCAGTTCACCGGTCCAGGTTAACACGTATTATCTTGACGCGCTTATCGATACAGGAAGAGCTAAAGCCATCTCAGGACGCAAATCTAAAGCTGAACAGGAAAAAGATCAGAATACAGTAAAAGTGACCAAAAGAGGGAGTATCTCAGTCTCGAAAGAACTTGTCGAGGAGATGGGGTACAAAGAAGGGGACTCTTTTATCGTAAATAAAACAAGGGCTGGATTAATATTGAAAGCCCAATAGGCATAATATCTCACCTAGTATAAACCAATCGTCTGTTGGGATTCAGATCAATGAGCCTCTCCAAAAAACAGGTGTTGGGAAGAGCAATCTTTTTCATTCTTTTGGTGATTGTAATAATGATTTACATTTTTCGCCAGCTTTCCTGGAATCAAGGGCCAATAATACAATAAGTTCAGATTTTAAATAAAGATCTGCTCGTCTTGACAAGGGCGGGAGTCAAATACGATTTTTTCTACCAGAAATCGAGTGTCTCTTGGCTGGATTGAGGCCAAGCCGGTGGGGGAAGCTGCCGGCAATCCGTATGAAGGCCAACTCGGCCGACAGGAAAAAAAGGCCGCAGTGAATTTCGCACTGCCGGCCGTTACGCACTGAATAAAATTACGGCAGGTTTCATCGCCTTCCATTACAGCACACCAAGGGGTGTTCCCGAATCTGACCTTGGGTCCTGGGACACCCCTTTATCATTCTCAATATATACGAATATGTACAGCATGTTTTTTCAATAATATTTTGATCTTAGGGGTGTAACGGACGAGTTCATGAAAAATTTTCTTAAAGGATTAATTATTTAACGTAAATTGTGTTGTCTGATTTTTTTTATTTGGAAAATGACCGACTGGCCGGTCATCAATTTCCCAACCATAACGTCATTGAGTACAATTCGTGGAGATATCATGAGAGAAAAAATTCTGGGATACTTTGTTCACCTCGCACTTAAACGGCGCAAAATCGTCTTGATCATTTGCGCCATAATCACCCTTGTTTCCATCGGTTTGAGCAGCACCCTTACCTTGAATTTCAAATGGGACACCCTTCTCCCCGAAACCATGCCGTCCGTGAAGGAGTACAAACGGGTTTTCAACGAATACCCAATTGGCGCCAATTATCTCATTACGGTTAAGTCAGACTCCACCGAGGCGGTGGAGGAAACGATTGACGCTATTATTAAACAGGTAGAGGCGCTTGAAGACACTGTCATCGCCACCTACGGCCGGATGGATGAAGAATTCATGGTCAAGCACGGCTTGAGGACTCTTAAGCCCAAAGACTTGAGACGGGTGGAGGGAATATTATCCGATCCCGAACTTGTCCCCTACCTGACTCATTTAAATGATGACCTGGAAAGGGAGTTCGCCGGTAGTGATGAAAATATAAGGAATCAGGAGAAGGACCTGGTCAGAAGTATTTTGGCTCTCGAGGAACTGGTAAGTGTGATCGAACGAGCCGCGGTAAAAGGCGAGGTTGATAAGACCCACATCTTAAGGGCCGTGCGGGACAATACCCTGGGTAATCCTTATTACCTGTCTCTGGATAAGAAGATGGGCATCGTCTTGGTGGCGGCCGTTGGTGACGTTTCGGATTTTCACGCAATGATTGAAGCGGATAAAATCATTAACACCGCCTTAGACAAGTTAAAAAGCCGATTTCCCGAGGTCAACATCGGCACTACCGGCCTTATTCCTCTAGGCCGTGATGAACTGGAATCAATCGGACCATCCACCATGATGCTGACCCTTCTGGCGCTGCTCTTGGTATACCTGGCCTTGGTCTGGAACTATCGAAGCCTTATCATCCCTTTAATCGGAATGGCCCCGATTCTGGCCGGGGTTCTCTGGTCAATGGGATTTTACGCCTTAACCGTCAAGGAACTGAACATTTTTACTTCAACGGTAATGATTGTGCTCATCGGGCTGGGCATTGATTTTTCGATCCACATGACCAGCAGGTTCTACGAAGAGCGCGGCAAAGGGCAATCCCTTGAAGATTCCCTGTACGGAAGCGTCGTCCTGACCGGAAAGGGAATATTAACCGGCGCGGTGACCACGGCCATGGCGTTTCTGGCTTTAATGATCGGTGATACCAAAGGCGTGAAGGAACTCGGATTCTGCGCGGGCGTGGGAGTGCTTATTACCCTGGTGGCCATCTTTTTGATACTACCGTCCGTTCTTGCCTGGCGCGATGAAAGGCTGACCAAAAAAGGAAAAGAATACCGGGTTCGGAATTTTGAGTTTCTGGGCAAATTATCGGAAAGTGTCGTTCGAAGAAGAATCATCGTGCTGCCGATTATTATTCTGATGGCCGGAGCCGCGATCTTCCTCGTTAGCCGGAAGTTGGAATACGAATACAACATGCTTGAATTGGAACCGGTCGGCCTGGAATCCATTGACCTCCAGTATGAGATTCTCGACCGCTTCAAGATGTCGACTGAAGTTGCCTGGCTGACCATTGGTTCCATTGAAGAAGCCCGCCGGTTGGAAGAAACGATAAAGAAGAAAGTGGTCGTTGGCGAAGTGGATACCATCTCACAATTTATCCCCAGGGATGAATGGGTAAAAGAAAACGATGTCACCATTGCCCGGATTAAAAGTAATCTGGAAAATAGCGCCTCCGTCCAGGTGTTTACGGGCGCCAGCGCCACTGAACTTAAAACAGATCTCTCCGCCCAGATTAAGCGTCTTCTGGATAACATGAACGAGATCGAGGAGCTTTCGTACATCGGCGGCCAGGATCGGGTAGTGGCGGCCATCGAACAACTTACCGGCGGCGAAAAGCAGGATGGTCTGCTGGCCGTGCTAGCTGAGCGCTTTGGTGAGGGCAAGGTCGAATGGCCGGGGGTACAAGCGTTTGCCGATAGCTTCACTCAGGCCATGCGGCAGAGGATCGAACCAATGGTTCAATATCAGGGACCGGTAACAGAAGAGATGCTCCCGGAAAAATTGCTGGGTCTTTACAAGAACGAGAAAAGCGGACGTTACCTGATCCAGATTTTTCCCAAAAAGAACCTCTATGAACGGGGACCACTCATGCGTTTTAACGAGGTGATGGACAGTGTGTCTTCGGCCATTACCGGC
>JAZGHI010000338.1:0-2343 GCA_036480955.1 Candidatus Adiutricales bacterium | reverse complement strand
TGAAATTTAACAGAAATGTTCTTGAAGTGCGCGCCCGAAGGCAGAGGGTCAGAAGCATTATTTATTCAATTGTCACCCTGCTCGCCCTGGCGACCATGTTTTTTCAGACAGGTATTGAATAGTCAGTAGATCAAAACCCTTTCGGTTCAGACAGTATCTGGAGCAAGTACCTGCCATAACCATTGTCATTAAGTGATTCCGCCAATTCACGAATGCGATCCTCGTCGATATAACCCATCCGGTAAGCTACCTCCTCCACACAAGCCACCTTTAAGCCCTGGCGTTTCTCGATGGTCTCGATGAAGGCGGCGGCCTCGAGCAGGGACTCGTGAGTGCCGGTGTCAAGCCAGGCGAAACCCCGGCCCAGCGGTTCCACGTGGAGGTCACCGCGTCGGAGATACTCCAGGTTTACGTCCGTGATTTCCAATTCACCCCGAGCCGACGGTTTCAGATTGGCGGCAATCTCGACTACGTCATTGTCGTAAAAGTATAGGCCGGGAATCACAAAGTTAGATTTTGGTTCCGCTGGTTTCTCCTCTATACTCAGGGCCTTACCGTTTTCATCGAACTCCACCACCCCGTAGCACTCCGGGTTACTGACGCGGTAACCGAAAACCAGGCCACCCTTCTCAAAGCCCACCGCCCGGCGGAGTACAGCCTGGAGTCCGTCGGCATAAAAAAGATTGTCGCCTAAGATGAGGCAAACGTGATCATTGCCTATGAACTCCCCGCCAAGAGTGAAGGCCTGGGCTAAACCCTCCGGGGCCGGTTGTTCTTTATAGGAAAACCTGATACCCCACTGGCTTCCATCTTCCAATAAGGTACGGAATTTGGGCAGGTCTTCGGGAGTGGAGATAATCAGGATATCTCTTATCCCGGCTAGCATCAAGACCGACAGAGGGTAATATATCATCGGCTTGTCGTAGATGGGCAGGAGCTGTTTGCACACCACTTTAGTGACCGGATAAAGCCGGGTGCCCGCCCCTCCGGCCAGGATGATTCCCTTCCAGGGGTGGGGAAGCGGGAAAGACTGCACTGATCCAGATCCGGTTATAATCGAGCTGTTCATAAAAAATCTCCGTACAACCTGACCTTACCCACTGTTGTGAGTATGATATCAGGTTCACTTATTAGGAAGTGGCCTGAGCGTGTTATAAAACCGGTTGTAATCATCTGGGAAGCCCGGTGAAAAGTCAAGGCTCAATTCCGAACCGTGTGGAATTGTTGGGAGGTTCCGGAGGCTGATATTCACCTAGGATTCAGCCTGGTTCTCTTTCATCAGACATTGTCTTCTGCTTGACTTCGAGCCTTCAGGTTAGTATGCTTCAAGTGACTGCGGATCGAGCCGGGGCAAGGCTTTAATATTTAAAGTACGAGTAAATTCAAACAGATGTAATTGGTTTAATCTTTTACAGGATGCCATCATGGCCTTTGGAACAGGGTATTTATCAAACAAGCATAAACTCTGGATTAATAGCCAAATGCCAGACCTGTCCTCCGCCAGCGAATATCATCATCGGACCAAATACAGACGCGGCCGGATGCCCGGGAGCAGCTTGGACCAGTCGAATCAGCCCGGCACTACTAAAATTTACGAAAAAGCCCTTTCTTCACCTCTCCCGAAAGAGCTGATCCTGCCCAGGATCGAGGCCGCTCGCGCCCTTCTGGGAGGTTTTCAGAGAAAGCCCGAGCCTCTCAGTCCGGATTTATTGGCGCGTTTGCTTTACATGAGCTATGGGTATACAGCCCAAGTGGATTACCAGACTAAAGTTTTTTATTACCGGTCAGCTCCGTCGGCCGGGGCTCTTTATCCGGTGGAGGTCTATCTGACCGCAAGAGGTATAGAAGGGTTGATTGATGGGCTCTATCATTACAACCTAGGAGATTTCGCTTTAAATATCCTCCGTCAAGGAACCCCACCTTCGGAAATTCCGGCGCCCGCGATTTTCCTGAGTACAGTTTTTTTCCGCAGCGCCTGGAAATACAGGGAACGGGCCTTTCGCTACTGTCTTCTGGATACGGGACATGTGGCGGAAAACATCAGCATTATCAGTCCTACCCTTGGTCTTGGTACCAGGTTCGAGGCTGATTTTGACGACCTGTCCCTAAATGATTACCTGGGTCTCAAGCCGGAAAAGGAAGCGGTTTTAGGTATAATAAATCTTGAGAAAGCGGCGGAGGAAGCCACGGCTGAATGCCTGGAAAATTTACCAAAACCGCCAACGGCCGGACCTGCGGCGGCTAGAGAGATTCCTTTCGATTTAATCACTCAAATCTGGGAAAGAACACTTCAGAGAACGGCTGAATCCCCTTCGGATGTTCCGGCCTGGCCGGAGAGTTCGG
>JAZGHI010000337.1:0-7089 GCA_036480955.1 Candidatus Adiutricales bacterium | reverse complement strand
ATCAGAAAAAAGAATTTCTCTACAAGGGCGGTATTATCGAGTTCGTGGAGCATATTAACCGCAAGCGGACTCCTTTGCACCGGCAGCCGATTTATTTAGAAGGTGAGCGGGATGGCGTTAGCGTCGAAATAGCCATCCAATATAACGATTCCTATACAGAACAGATCCAGGCGTTTGCCAATAATATAGCCACCACCGAAGGGGGTACCCACCTGTCCGGATTCAAATCCGCCCTGACCCGCGCTGTAAATAACTATATTCAATCTTCAAACCTGGCTAAAAACCTGAAAATCAAGCTCGATGGGGATGACAGCCGGGAAGGTTTGGCCGGGGTCATCTCGATCAAACTTCCGGAGCCTCAATTCGAGGGTCAGACCAAGTCGAAGCTGGGAAATTCGGAAGTCAAAGGTCTGGTCGATAGTATGGTTTATGAAAAATTGACCACCTTTTTCGAAGAACAGCCCGCGACCGCCAAAAAGATAATGAGTAAAGTCATAGACTCCGCCCGGGCCAGGGAAGCGGCGCGAAAGGCCCGTGAGATGGTCCGAAAAAAAGGCGGACTCCTCGAGGGAAGCCTTTCCGGTAAATTGGCCGATTGTCAGGAGAAAGATCCCAGAAGGGCCGAGATATTCCTGGTTGAGGGACCTTCCGCCGGTGGCTCCGCCAAACAGGGCCGGGACAGAGCCCATCAGGCTATCCTGCCTCTGAAGGGCAAGATCCTGAACGTTGAAAAGGCGCGTTTCGACCGGGTCATCTCTCACGACGAAATCCGAAATATGGCCATGGCCCTTGGTACCGGCCTGGGAAAAGATGACTATTCCATAGACAAATTGCGTTATCACAAAATAATCATCATGACAGACGCCGATGTGGACGGGGCCCATATTAGAGTCCTGCTCCTGACATTTTTCTATCGCCAGATGCCCGACCTCATCGAGAAGGGTTACCTGTATATTGCCCAACCTCCTCTGTACAGCTTTGCCAAAGGTAAAAAGCTTACCTATGTGAAAGACGAGAATGAGTATCAGGAATTCATCCTCAAAAGGGTTGTGGAAGATCGCGAATTGAAGCTTTCCAACGGCGCGATAAAGGGGGATAAATTACTGGTACTGACCAAAGATCTAATTGCCTACTATGACCAGGTCGAACGCTTCTCCCGCCGGGGGTATCCCGAGAACCTATGGGATGAGCTGCTGCCTTATTTTGCCAAAAACAGGGTTGAGTTCCAGAATCAGAAATGGACGAAGGATCTGGTCTCTCATATGAGTGGGAAAGGATTTGATACAAAGGGGCCTGATTTTGACGAGGAGCATAACACTTACTTAATTTCCTTCGCCTCGACACTTAATGGTAATGTGCGAGTAGATATCGGGCAGGAATTAATGAAAAAAGACGACATGATCAGGCTCTTTGATCTGTACAAGCGAATAAACGTTCTTAAAAACCCGCCTTATATTATTAAGCACAACGGGGACCAGATCGAAACAAGCCAGAGGGGAGAACTCCTCCAGATTTTATTGGAAGAAGGCCAGAAAGGACTCAAAATTCAGCGCTATAAAGGCTTGGGAGAAATGAATCCCGAACAGCTATGGGTAACGACCATGGATCCTGAAAGAAGAAGCTTGCTGCGTGTCACGGTCGAGGACGCCGTCGGAGCCGATGAGATATTAACCATCCTCATGGGGGATAAAGTCGAACCCCGGCGTGACTTTATTCAGGAAAACGCCCTGAATGTCCGCGAGCTGGATATTTGATTAAAATGTCAAGAAATTGCCACCGTTTCAAGGGGGAAGTGAAGAACTGAAGAATCGTAACTTTTTCTGACGGATTTTATTTAAACAAGGAGATTGCTCCGACTCTTAATACTATCCGCCCCCCTGTTGTTCGAAGGGAAACTTCTTTAGGCCATCGCTATAAATGGTTCCCCGAAAATTGATATAAGATTTGGAAAAATAAAAGATGAATTACATAGAAAATATACAGCCGGTCAATATAGAAAAAGAGATCAAAGATTCTTTTCTTGACTATGCCATGAGTGTCATTATAACCCGGGCCTTGCCTGATGTCCGGGACGGGCTGAAACCGGTCCACCGCCGTATCCTGTACGCCATGCAGGAACTCCGGAATTACGCCAACAGGCCCTATTTAAAATCGGCCCGTGTAGTGGGTGACACAGTTGGTAAATTTCACCCACACGGCGATATGGCCGTCTATGATACCCTGGTACGAATGGGTCAGGATTTTTCTCTGCGTTATCCACTGGTTGACAAGCAGGGGAATTTCGGTTCAGTAGACGGCGACCCCCCGGCAGCCATGCGTTACACCGAAGTGCGCATGGCTCGGGTATCACATGAGCTACTCCAGGATATTGATAAAGATACCATAAATTTCGGTGACAACTACGATGGCTCCCTGCAGGAACCGTTAGTCCTGCCGGCACGCATTCCCAATCTGCTGATCAACGGTTCTTCAGGTATCGCGGTGGGCATGGCCACTAATATTCCGCCCCATAACCTGGGAGAAGTGGTGGATGGATTAATAACCCTCATTCACAACCCGGATATTACCATTGGTGAATTGACCAGGATTATTCCGGGCCCGGACTTTCCCACGGCCGGTTTTATTTACGGCCGTCAAGGTCTGAGAGACGCTTACCGCACCGGCCGTGGAATAATCAAGGTCCGGGGCCGGATGATGATCGAAACCAGGGCCCGTGACAAGAGAAAGTCCATCATAATCAATGAGCTGCCCTATCAGGTAAACAAGGCTCGCCTTCTGGAAAGCATTGCCGAGCTCTATCGGGACAAAAAGATCGAGGGCATAAACGAGATTCGAGACGAATCTGACCGCGAAGGCATGCGCATAGTCATTGAGGTCAAACGCGATTATCCGCCCGAGGTCATCAGCAATACCCTGTATAAGCTGACCCAGCTCGAGACGTCCTTTGGTATCAACATGATGGCCATCGTGAATCAAGCTCCGGTCATCCTGACTCTCAAGGAAATCCTCAGCTATTTTCTGGATCACCGGCGGGAGATAATTATCAGGCGCACCAAATTCGATCTGGCCAGGGCCGAGGCCCGGGCCCATATTCTGGAAGGGCTCCGAGCGGCACTCGATAAGCTGGACCAGGTGATCGATCTCATTCGTAATAGTGATACCCCGGCCACCGCCAAGACACGACTCCAAGAGGAATTGGAAATTACCGAGATCCAGGCCCAGGCCATCCTGGACCTCAGACTCCACCGCCTGACCGGACTCGAGCGGGAGGCCGTGGAAACCGAGTATCAGGAATTGATGGCGAGCATCGCGGACTTCAAGGATATTCTCGGGTCTGAACAGCGGATTTTTAATATTATCGAAGAGGAATTGATCGAACTGAAAGAAACCTTTGGCGACGAACGCCGGACGGAGATCATCGAATATGTACAAGGGGAATTAAACGCCGAAGATTTCATCGTCGAAGAAGATATGGTCGTTACCATCTCCCATACCGGGTATATCAAGAGAAGCCCCATCAGTCTGTACCGTGCTCAGCGGCGCGGCGGTAAGGGGGTAACCGGTTCCAGACCCAAGGAAGAAGACTTTGTCGAGCGCCTGTATATCGCCTCTACCCATAGTTATCTCCTCTTTCTCACTTCAGCCGGCCATCTTCACTGGAAAAAAGTGCACGAAGTACCCCAAGGGGGAAGACTGGCTCGAGGTAAGGCCATGGTCAATCTATTGGACCTGGCTCCCGGTGAGTCGGTGGCTACCGTGCTTCCGGTCAAAGACTTGAATGAAGAGGATCGCTTTGTGGTTATGGCCACGAAAAAAGGCCTGGTCAAACGAACCGAACTGAAGGCCTTCAGCCATCCCTCCCGGAGAGGCATTATCTGCCTGACCATCAATAAGGGCGATGAGCTTGTTTCCGCGGCCTTGTCCAACGGCCAGAATAAGATTTTCCTCGCCACTTCAAGCGGCAAGGCCATCACCTTCGCCGAAAATGACGTCCGGTCCATGGGCCGCAGCGCGGCCGGGGTAAGGGGAATCCGCCTGGCTGAGGAAGACCCGGTAGTCGGGATGGAGATTCTCAGTGAAGCCAGCGAAGTCAGCATCCTGACCGTTACCGCCAACGGATTTGGTAAGAGATCCTCGGTATCGGATTACCGTAAGCAGGGAAGAGGCGGTCTGGGCCTTATTACCATCAAAACTTCTGAACGCAACGGCCCGGTAATTGGCGTCTTTCAGGTGGTGGACGAAGACGAACTCATGCTGATTACCGATACCGGCCGCATCATCCGCACGCGTGTGAAAGAAATTCGGGTCATCAGCCGGAATACACAAGGGGTGAAGCTGATTGATATCAGTCCGGAGGAGAAGGTCTCGGACGTTGCCCGTCTGGATGAAAAAGATGACGATGACGAATAAGCCTATTATTGGCGCAACCGGACCAAGACGGAATGATAAAAATTGACCGGGTCAAAATAATATTTATACCCTGTCTGATTCTCCTGCTCTTCACGACGGCATGTCTCTTTAAAGATGAAGAATCCTATTTTCGGCGGGCCGACTCTTATTTCGAGCAGGGCCAGGTTGAAAAAGCGGTCAGCGTCTTAAAGGAGTACCTCGAGGAGTTTCCAAACGGTACAGAGAGGGATCGTGCTCTTTTCCGAACCGGTGAGATTCTCTACTATACACAGGGCAAACGGGGACAGGCGGTTGAGGCTTTCGGCCGGTTGATAAAAGACCACTCATTCAGCCGATACGGTCTCCAGGCCAGGGAATTTCTAGCCGGTATTTACCGTGATGAGACCAACGATTATCTTCGGGCTGTATTCGAGTACCGGTGGCTGCTCAAGCAGAAACCGGGAGCGGGCAAGGCGGCCGAGTTTCAATACCAGGTGGCCCATTGCTACTTTCTGGCCAACCGGTACGAGGAAGCGATTGAAGAATTGGAACTCTTTATCGAACGCTACCCGGAATCTTCTTTCTCCGAGTCGGCCTTCAATGAACTCGGTTCCATATATCTTATCCAAGGGAAGGTTGAGCAGGCCCTCGAGGTTTTTAAAACCATGCTCGCAAAATTTCCCTCAAGCCCGTATAAACCCGAAATAGAGTTCAAGATCGGTGATTCTTATGAGCTTCTTGGCCTCTTAAAGGAAGCCCTGGCTCAATATAAAGAGGTGAGGCCGAGATACCGTAACCAAGCGGCCGTGGATATCCGGATTAGAGGCGTCGAAGCCCGCTTGAAGGATATCGAAGGCCCGGCTAAGATTTCCAGGACCAGACCCGCCAAAAAGACCAGGAAATGATATGAATGTAAAACAGGGTCTAGAAGAAATAAAAAAAATAGCCGTGGTCGGCGCCGGCGCTTGGGGCTCTGCCCTGGCTTTTCATCTGGCAGCCAAAGGCCTTAAAGTATCCCTTTGGTGCCTTGAGGAAGAGGTGGCTGTGCAGATAGAAGATGAGCGTGAAAATAAAGAATACCTGCCCGGTGTAGTTCTTCCGGAGTTAATCCGGCCTTCTACTGATATTGAAAAAGTGGTCCGAGGAAACAGGATAGTCCTCATGGCCGTGCCTTCGCAATTTACGAGGGGTGTGGTTTCCAGTTTGAAGGAATACCTTTCACCCGGCGTTATCCTGGTCAGCGCTTCCAAGGGAATCGAAAACGGGACTTTGATGACCATGACCCAAATTTTCGAGGATGTCCTGCCTGATGACCTGGCAGTGCATAGGGCCGTATTGTCCGGGCCCAGTTTCGCTAAAGAGGTGGGTCGTGGATTGCCCACCGCTGTGACCGTGGCCTGCCCGGACCGGGAGGCCTCCACCATCATTCAGCACGTGTTCGCTTCACCTACTCTGAGGATTTATACAAGCCAGGATGTTATGGGCGTGGAACTGGGCGGTGCCTTGAAGAACGTAATTGCCCTGGCCACCGGTATCTCTGACGGTCTGGAGATGGGCGTTAACGCCCGGGCCGCGCTCATCACCCGGGGCCTGGCGGAAATGAGCCGTTTAGGGGTGAAAATGGGAGCCAATCCATTGACTTTCTCCGGCCTGGCCGGCTTAGGCGACCTGGTGCTGACCTGTACCAGCGACCTTTCCCGGAACAGGTCTACGGGACTCAAGCTTGGCCAGGGTCTGAAACTGGCCGATATATTGAAAAATACAAAAGAAGTGGTGGAAGGGGTCAAAACCACCCGGTCCGCGGTCGATTTGGCGGCCAGGGAAGAGGTGGGCATACCTTTGACCCAGGAAGTCTTCGAAGTCCTTTATCGGGATAAAACTCCCCTGCAGGCTCTTTACGACCTCATGAAACGTGACCTCAAATCTGAACTGGATTCAAGGATTTTGTTCTAGATTCGCAGTTTGAATTTTCAGGTTTCAGGGTTACTCAAGAACAATCTCATGCCTTTTTCAATTCCTGTTTAACAATGATATAATAAAAATATGCCCAGGTACCGCTTCACAGACCACACCGCCGATCTCACGGTCTTTTTTTACGGCCGGAGCCCGGAAGAGGTTTTTGTCAACGCCGGGCAGGTAATGTTCGAATTGCTTCTGGACGGCCGCCCGGATGGTGAGAAGGAAAAAAGACGAATAGCCATCGAGGGTGTGGACCGCGAAGATCTGCTTGTTCAGTGGCTGTCGGAATTGTTGTATTTATATTCCAGCCGGGATCAGGCGCTTTCAGGGGTGGATATTGAGGACCTTTCCCCAACTAGACTGAGAGCCTGGGCGGAGCTGGTTTCGTTTAACCCGGAAACGATTGGCGTGAAGACCGAAGTCAAGGCCGTTACCTATCACCGGATCGAGTTCAAACCAACGAAATCCGGTTGGCGGGCCAGGGTGACTTTCGATTTATAATAGTTAAATGGTGAGGTCCGATATGGAACTGATACGCTTGGATGACTGCCGTTGGGAGATACCTCAGACCGGTGGAATGCGGGTGCCGGCCCTGATTTTCGCCGACGATGGCTTGATGGCCGCCATTAAAACCGACCAGAGCTTGAAGCAGGTGGCCAACGTGGCCCACCTGCCCGGTATTCTGGGACGGTCGCTGGCCATGCCGGACATGCACTTGGGTTATGGTTTTCCAATCGGCGG
>JAZGHI010000336.1:0-3936 GCA_036480955.1 Candidatus Adiutricales bacterium | reverse complement strand
TTTTTTTTGCCTTCCTCGATCATACCCCAGAGTGCTATTTTTAAGACTATTTTTCTAAAATATTAATTAAGAGGTAATCTCTTCCAGAAGTTCTCTGGCCTCATCGAAATGCGGATTCAATTCCAGGGCCTTTTCAAGAAGG
Source organism: Candidatus Adiutricales bacterium (assembly GCA_036480955.1). Lineage (GTDB taxonomy): Bacteria > Desulfobacterota > Desulfarculia > Adiutricales > JAFDHD01 > JAZGHI01. The sequence continues at coordinate 3,794 of JAZGHI010000336.1, read as the reverse complement.
GGAACGGCGCTCTCCTTGTCATCCATCTGAATAAAGACCTGGCCGGTATTATAATACAGGTTTTCGTCGTCTTTTGTGACCGAAAGAGCCCGCTGAAAATAAGAGACGGACTCCTTCAATTTTCCTTGCCGGCGCAGGCTGATACCCAGGCGATTAAAAATATGCGTCTGTTTCGGATCTATTTTCAAGGACCTCTTAAAGGCTTTCTCCGCCTCCTCGACTTCATCAGTACCCAGCAGGGCCTCACCCAGGTTGAACTGACGTTCAGGGTTATGGGGACTAATGCTCACGCTCTTCCTTAAACAAGCCGCCGCTTCATTCTCATCACCCTGCCTCATTTTCATGCTCCCCAGAGCATCGTAGGTTTTCACGAAAAATTCGCTCATCTTTATGGATTTATGATAATTTTCCTCCGCCTCCTCATCTCGATCCAGTTTCTCATAGACATGACCAACTTTATGGTGTAATGAGGCCATGGCGGTCTTGGTTGATTCCAAGGCCTCCTTATACTTCTCCAAGGCCCCATCCAAATCACCGGCTTCGAGCATGTTTTGGGCCTCTTTAGCCGTTATGAGTCCGGCGTCCGGATTGAACCTGCGCTCAAAGATGCTGTCTATTTTTTCTGATAGAACCTGATGAGAGAACGGTTTGATCATGTATCCGTCAACGCCTAACTCAGCGGCTGTGGCCACGAATTCCTGCTTCACTTCCGACGCCACTAAAAGGAAAGGTGTTTCCTTGAGCGAGTTGTCTCTTCTGACAAAGGCCAACAGCTCCAGCCCATTTATTCCCGGAAGTTCAGCGTCAGCGATAATAAGGTCCACCGTCTGGGACTTCAATTTGGCCAAGGCGGATTTTCCATTTTCAGTAATACTCACATCTTCAAACCCGTCGGACACCAAATAATTTTTAATTATATTTCTCAGATCGGTGTGACTCTCGGCCAATAATATCTTAAGCTTAGTCTTATCCATACTCGGAAGCCCTTACTGGATTATTATAAATCACTCGGAGATTGATTCATTTTTATTTCTTGTATTAAATTTAACCTATTGTATAACCGCGTGACAAGTCAAAACATTTATGGCGAGATATTATATTTCTCAAATGATAAATGACAATCGCAGGCTAACTTGCCGGCTAAAGGCAGAATACTGGCCGAAAACCCGCCAACATAGAACTAGTTCTTACCGGTCGAAACGCAGACCCCGATCTTATCTCTGAAATCAGTCCTTCAAAACACTATTTCCAACGAGGAATTAAGGCCGGAAAAAGTATCGAGTTTTGATTCAAGATTGTCATGCTTATTCTATTATCTTGACAAAATAATACGCTAATGTGTTAAATTTTATTTAGTATCTCTTTTCAATTCCCTGGAAGTAAAAATGGTTAATATTATAAAATCCTTACGCTCAAAACGAATTGAGGACCCGAATTTTAAAAGGCGCAGGAAGGCTGATCCGCGTTATCCAGACCCGATCTTCCCAGAATTTATCGACCGGCGCTCCGTGCCTCATGACCGCGATTCATGGTTTGATAATCGAACCTTACTTTTTTTCAGGGAACATCACCAGCTTGAAAGAAAGACGACTATCACCCTCGGCCTTCTGGTCTTGCTTGCCGTCCTTCTTCTCTTCTCCATCGGTTTCGGCACTCTGGCCAAAACAACACCTGGAGACCGTCATGAAGTCAAAAAAGCGGTAAATCCTATCATTGCCTTCTAGGGTGATTTAATCCTCTTTTTTTTTGTGCCCACACCATCTGTATCTGCCGCGCACCGCCTGTTCTAGACTCTATCATTTTCTTTTCTGTCTGAGCGAATTTTTTACAACCGCTCTAATCAGCAGTTTGCGGCGCCTATCCGTCTAATACTCGCCTTTTCATCGTCAAAACATTGACAAAAAAATTGCGGACAAAAACCTGTTCAGTGTAACAGTCTGTTTTTATTATCATAAAAATGACCAAGCAGAGTGGCATGCATTTTGATATGTAAGGACTAATCTATAAGTTAATCAAGGAGAATTGAGGATGGTTAACCCCGTCACCAGAGCACCGATCTTGAATCCGACTACCGGAAACGAACAGCTAAACCGGGTGATATGGCGTGACAGACTCCAAGCCGAAATTCTGGAAAAAGTTAGATCCGCTTCCACTGAAATTGAAAAAACCCGGGTTTCAATGCCCGCTTCTTTTCAAAAAGGTGAGCATCTAGACTTTTACGTCTGAGAGGTCAAAAACGGCTTCCAGGAAACCCACCTCATCCCCACGGTGATTCTTAACCGTGGGCCTGTGGAACGAAGCAATGTCCTTTTCCCGTCCAGTTTCCAATTGCCCCAATTGTATTAAGATCTCAACCACCGACGGATTCACCGCCCTGGCGTGGCCGTCTTCTATACTCAGCGCCACGCCCAGACCAAGGCCGGGCAAGGCCAGACAGTAGGTGCCTTCGGCCCCTGTCTTTGCCAGAAATTTATTTCGCCCGGCGCGCATCACTTCCGTGCAGATTCGGCCGTCTCCGGCGATCATTTCCGGATGGTCCAGCATGGCTGACATGAGTCTTCCCATGGAATCATTTCGGGACGCTTCTTTACGACCTTTGGCCGGCATGGCTCCGGCCAACCGGGCGTAAGCATACGCCAGATTTTTAAGTGGGAGGGCAAAAACCGGGACACCGCACCCATCGAGGCCCAGCCCGATATCCTCGACGGCGACCTCGGTCGCCTCGGCCACTCTCTCCAGAATCATTTTCTGCACCGGATGAACGCTCTCGATATATCCTTCGACGGCCCAGTCATGATGTTTGCACAAGACCAGCATGGCCGCGTGTTTGCCCGCGCAATTATTATGCAGTTCTGTTGGAGATTCACCGGAGCGGCTCATAGCCTGGGCCGTGGGCCGGTGGGACGGCCGGTGAATACCGCAATCAAGAACCGAGGCGTCAAGTCCAATTTTATCCAGGATGGAACTCACCGCCGCCACTTGAAAATCCTGCCCATTAAGTGAACCGCACATAACCGCGATCTCAGCCGGTGTCAAACCAAACCTGTCCGCGGCCCCTGTCTCGATAACCGGGAGAGTTTGGATAGGCTTGGCCGCGGAGCGGAGGAAAACGCTCTCTTCTGGATCACCGATCGATTTGACCACGCCGCCGGAGGTGTTTACAACTGTGATAGAACCGCGATGCCGGCTTTCCGTAAGGCCCCCGCGAGTAACCCGTACCAAAACCGGTGGATTACCGTTTCCTGACAAACCCATTATTTAAGCCTCCGATTATTGATTTTAGTCTTGATAAAATGAGACCTCTGCAAAACGAGTAATTTGAGGTCAAATCGCTTTTCGGCGGGAGCACGAAAATTTAAACCGCAGGAATACATTTATTAAATGTATTTCGAGGACTAAAGCCACTGCAGGCGAAGCCGAAGTGGCAGCTCAAAATTCGAGCGCGACTAATTCATACGGCCGAAGGTCATATGACTTTTCCTGAGAAAGAAACCTTCGGTTTCTTTGACTAGTTCTTAAGGCCGAAGGCCGTATGAACATTCTAAGAGAAAGAAACCTTCGGTTTCTTTGACTAGTTGGGCCAAAGGACGAAGTTTTACAGAGGTCTCAAAATACCCACCGTAATAACAACCAGGCGGCGATCAAGAAGATTCCTTCATTAATTCGCCTCGAGCCCCCAAATAGGTCCTGAATCCACCGCTTAAGTTCCTGGATTTGAACCCATTTTGGACTAGAATACGATGGCCGATATAAGCTCTCAGGCCCACGGCACAATAAGGGATATAGTTTTTATC
>JAZGHI010000335.1:0-2842 GCA_036480955.1 Candidatus Adiutricales bacterium | reverse complement strand
AACAAAGACGTTCTTAAATCGGTCTTTTCGAGGCTGTTGGCCGAATACTCTGGGGCAGCCGAATCGGAAACCGCGGCCAACGCTGACAACCTCTATAATCGAGCCATTGATTCGAACAGCCATCCCGTGCACGCGGTTGACGCGTTAGAGGTTGTTTTCCCGAGTCTTATGGCCTGAACCGGCGCATTTACAACCGTTTGGCAAACAGGAGAGCCAAGAAGATCAAATAGTACTCATTGATCTGAATCAGGACGTAAGTAAAAAATCTGTCTGATCCGACACTTCCAGTTCAGACAGGTTTTTTTATTCTTTGAAGCTCAGATCGGTCCGGGAGGCTTGCCGCTTCAAATATCGCCTTTTCTTTTGATTTGGTTTTTTTTTAGATAGAATGTATCATCGAAAAAGATGGCCGTGGGCGGGCCTGAATGAGGTCAAGTAAATCCGGGGCAGGGACCGGGACAAGAGTGAAATCAGGCCCGGCCTTGGGCTAATGGATTGATTCAAAATGGAACAAGACAAATTGGACGCGCTGGCCAGTCTGACCACGGGATTGTATTTGTTGACCACCGGCACGGTTGACGAACCGTCCGGTATGATCGTGTCATGGGTATCCCAGGTCAGCTACGAACCGCCGCTTGTTCTGGCCGCGGTCAGAAAAAACCGGTACTTGCACGATATTATCCAACGCTCTGGTTGTTTCGGCATTAATGTCCTCGAGCGGGGCCAGGAGGATTTTCTGCCCTTTTTTAAAAATGCGCCGCGCCTGGAAAAATTTAAAAACCTGGAACTTTTCAAAGCCGATACCGGAGCGCCATTGGCGCGGGAAGCCCTGGCCTGGCTGGACTGTGGTTTGGTGGAAGCGATCAGCCCCGGGGATCATACCCTGTTTCTGGGCCGGGTGGAACGGGGCCGCAGACTTAAAAATACTCCTCCCATGACCAGCCAGGACTACGATCACGTCTATTCAGGACGGCGATAACCTGGTAAAGAGAGGTGACACATGGACATTTTGGAGGCAATCGAACAACGCCGGACCATCCGTAAATTTTCCGCTCCTCCGACCGGGGAAGAATTGGAACGTGTACTTGAAGCCGGGGCCAAGGCGCCTTCGGCCGGTAATCGCCAGGCCTGGTTTGTGATCGTTATCACTGATCCGGATATAAAAGATAAGATGGGCGATATTAAAAGAGATTTGAACGCCGCTACCGCTCCGGATACCGAGGCCGCCAGAGCCGGACTGAAAGTGCAGAAGGACGTCTTCAACGACTGCACCACTCTCATGTTTTACACCTATGCCCCGGAACCGGAGGACGAACACAGATACGATATGGGCAGTGTCTGGCTGTTCGTGGAAAATATATGCCTGGCCGCGGTGTCCGAAGGCCTGGGGACGCAGATTTTCGCCTACTGGGACGAGGCTGAAAAAGAGGTAGACCGTCTGTTGGGTGTTCCGGAAAATTTCAAGCAGGTGACCGGTGTCAATATCGGCCGGCCGCATCCCGATCACAGACCCAGGCCGAAGACCCTTAAACCAAAACCGGAATGGCTGTATAGAGAGAAATGGCCGTCAAGTTAAGATTGTTTTACAATACCAGGCTAGTTTCATGGTGATTAACACGGTAATTTATGTTCTAGGCCGAAAGCCGCTGATTTTATGAGTTTTCCTGATCAATTTCACCCCTTAATCGGGAGCTGGTTTAGTGAGGAGGTCGGCCGGCCGACTGAAATTCAGGCGGAGGCCTGGCCCAAGATCGCGGCCGGGGATCACGTTCTGGTAACCGCGCCCACCGGAAGTGGTAAAACCCTGACCGCCTTTTTATGGGCCCTTAACCAATTGATTACCGGAGTCTGGACCGCCGGAAGCACCAAGGTCCTCTATGTTTCCCCACTCAAGGCCCTCAATAATGACATCAAGAGGAACCTGCTGGGCCCACTGGAAGACCTAAGACGGGTATTTAAGCAGCATGGGGAACCATTCCCGGCCATAAGCGTTCTTACCCGCAGTGGTGATACACCGCAATCCGACCGGCGGCGCATGCTTCGCCATCCCCCGGAAATTTTGATCACCACACCGGAAAGCTTGAATCTGCTCTTGAGTTCCAAAGGCGGCCGATCAATCCTGACCGGCCTGGCTACGGTGATCCTCGATGAAATCCACGCGGTGATTGGTAATAAGCGGGGAGTGCATCTCATCACGGCCGTGGAAAGGCTGGTGCCCCTGTCTGGCGAATTCCAGCGTATCGCGCTGTCGGCCACTATCAGGCCCCTGGAGAAAGTGGCGGAATTCGTGGGTGGCTTACATATGACCGGAACGAGCCACCAGCCTGTTTACACCCCCCGTCCGGTTTCCATTGTGCGTTCACCGGTCACCAAAAAATACGATGTTTCAGTAAGGTTCCCCAAGGAGGCGGTGGACCAAAAAACCAAGGAATCCGTCTGGCCGCCGGTTGTGTCGGAATTAAAGAAGATCGTGGGTGGAAACCGTTCGACCCTGCTCTTTACCAACAGCCGCCGCCTGGCCGAAAAGCTGACCTTAAAGATCAACCGCGATGAAGACCGGCCCCTGGCCTACGCCCACCACGGCTCGCTTTCTCGTGAAATACGGGGTGAAGTGGAGACCCGGCTTAAGGACGGCCAGCTTTCAGCCATCGTGGCCACAAGCTCTCTGGAACTTGGGATCGATATTGGTTCGCTGGATGAAGTTGTGCTCATCCAGTCTCCACCTTCAGTCTCATCGGCCATTCAGCGGGTAGGACGGGCCGGGCACCAAGTCGGCGAAGTCAGCCGGGGAAAACTCTTTCCGACCCATTCCAAGGATTTCCTGGAGGCGGCGGTGCTGGCT
>JAZGHI010000334.1:0-3706 GCA_036480955.1 Candidatus Adiutricales bacterium | reverse complement strand
GGTCCTGACGGAAAAAGCTCGTAGATGTATTTCAGTTTGTATCCGGTCACTTTTGACAGGATGCGAACCATGGGAGCAATGCCGTTCTTTTCGTAATAATCCTGAAGCATCTTGATGACCTTCCAATGCTCCTCGGTAACCTCGCTGATACCTTCTTGCTCCTTTACATACTCGACCCAGTCCTCATTCCAAGAGTCAAAACCTTGGAGAAATCCGTCTTCGTCGATCTCGAATTGATTTCCCTTGTATTCAACGGTGGGCATATTTGGCCCTCCTTCCTTTTTTATGCTTATGACCTATCTTAACTTGCTTTAAACTTCACAATTTACACTGTTAATATAACAGATTTCTTCTTTTAGGGCAACATCAGACCTAATGTCAAGGATATTTTTAGCTTATCGAGAAATTTATCACAAAGTCCGCTGAAAACTGCAGGACCATATAGAGGTCCCTAGTTTAATTAATCGGATTTAAAGATTAATAGTAAAAATAATCTAACCTTTCGAAATTACCGGGTATATCGCCGTTATACTTGTCTTTTCGGACTCTGGCACCATACTGAGAGGATTCTTATGAATCAGGTCAATTGATACCAATTATCATTCCATACGCGGTAAGACGCGTGTTTAAGGTCAGGGACTCTAACTCAGCAAAATCGATGAGACATTCCTCGTCAGAGCATCTAATTTCATTGGAAATTGGCGCGAAGGGATCAGATTCGGTCTATTCCAACTACTAAAAGCAGAATTTTCTTGGTCACTGAAAGCATATAACTACCCTGAAAAACAGAGGAAATTATACCGTTTTGCACCGATCTTATTGAAAGAATTAATCTTTTTAAAAAAGGCTCATTCCATACCCCCGTTTGGCAGGGGACTATCCAATTCTAGTAAATAACCTCTTCTTCCTCAAGCTTTTTTATCTCCTCCGGGGACATGCCTAACATTTGCCGCAGTACCAGGTCGTTATGTTCACCCAACAGCGGCGCGTGCCGTTTGATTTCAGCCGGGGTTTCCGATAATATCCAAGGTGGAGCGGTAACCCAGTCCTTCCCAATTACTGGGTGTTCAATTTCGCGGAACAGATTTCTTTCTTTTAAATGAGGGTCTTTAAAAAGACCTTCGCTGCTCAAGGAGGGAGACGCGGCGACTTGAACCGCCTGCAGCGATTCCGTTATTTCATAGTAATCTTTATCAGACGTCCATTGACCGATTATCCGGTCGAGTTCTTCCTGGTTCTCCCATCGCTTTCTGGATTGGGCAAATCTCTCATCATCGGCCAACTCCGGCATTCCCATAACCTGACACAAAGATTGCCATTCCTGATCGGTGGCTACGGCTATACTCACCCATTTATCCTCACCCCGGCAGGGGTAACAGTTATGCGGGGCCATGCTTTCATCCTTGTTTCCCTGCCTCATAGGAATTTCACTGTTCAAGACAAATTCAAGGAAAAGATCCCCACAAAGTACGGCGATTGATTCTTGAGAGGCCAAATCAATGTATTGACCCTCACCCGTTCGCTGACGGTACAAAAGGGCCGTTAAAATGGCAAAAGCGGCCGTGGCGGCGCTCCTCAGGTCAATCGAGCCCATAAAATTGCTTGGGGGCCAATCCTCATATCCGGTGACAAACGATAGTCCGCCCAGGGCCGCGAAGGTTGGGGCATATCCCACGTACTCCCGCTCGGGACCGGTCTGACCGCAGGAAGAAGAAGAAAGATAGACCAAATCCGGTTTAACTTCACATAGTACTTCGTACCCCAGTCCGAGCCTGGGGACAACTCCCGGCCGCATGTTCTCTACAACTACGTCACTTTCCTTAACCAGCCGTTTGGCAATTCCTATAGCCTCTGGTTTGGAAAGGTTCAGTGTTACACTCATTTTATTCAGATTCAGCGTATTGAAGACAGGGGATTCATCCGGACCGGAAAATTCTTTACCCGTAGTAAAAGCCAGGATTCGGGAGTGATCCACTCTTCTTCTGCTTTCGACTTTGATGACTTCAGCCCCTAAAAATCCGAGCAGGCAGGTGGCATACGGCCCGGCCCACGCGGAGGTAAACTCTGTTATACGAACATCTTTTAACGGTCCGTGATCCATTCTTCACATGTCTCCTGATTTAAATAACACCTTGTTGAGTGAGGTTCTTAAGTTCTTCTTGGGAATACCCAAGACCCTCGCCGAAAATTTCTTGATTATGCTGGCCGAGCAGAGGGGCGGAAAGATCAAAACTAGGTGGGGTTTTAGAGAAATGGTACGGAGTGGCTGGAATTTTGACTCTTCCCATTTCCGGATGGTCGGTTTCCACAAAAAAGTCTCTTTCTATCAATTGTTCCGTTTGCAATACGTCCTGAGCCGACTTCAAAGGAGCGATGGGACAACTCAAGGCCTGGCCCTTGCGGAATATTTCTTCCTTAGTATGATCTTTCATCCAGGCCAGAATGTGTTTATTGATTTTAGCGGCGTTCTCCGCACGAGATCGCTCGTCCGCGCACCACTCCTTTTTCGACCAATCCGGGTCCCCTAGCAGGGCCATGAAAGCCCGCCATTGGTGCTCTTCCGGGGTTACAACCACTACGTAACCGTCCTTGCAGGGCATCACTCCCCCTAATGATCTGCCCCCGGGCTGACCGCCCCGGCTCATACTGACTTTGTCATTCGCGTAAGTCACGCTTTCCACTCGCTGCATGGAGATAAGGGCCTCTTGTTTCGATATTTCAATAAATTGACCCTTCCCAGAGACTCCTTTCCAGTAAAGGGCTGATAATACGGCTATAGAAGCTACAAGCCCTGGATCGTAATCACTGCTGTTGCCACCTGTTTTAACTGGAGGTCGCTTAAGGTCTAAGGACGGCATGGGCAGCAAATAAGACTGCCCGCTTACATGACCCACATTAAAAGGATAAGCCTTATGGTTTTTGTTAGACCCGCTCAGTCCAAAAGGGGTGATAGAGACCATGATCAGACCCGGATTCAGTTCAGTCAAATCATCGAAACCCAGACCCAGTCCTTCCAATTCTCCAGGTGGTTTATCCTCAATCATTACATCGATATCTTTCACAAGTCCCTCAAAAATCCTTTTGCCCTCAGGCTTCCGGGGATCGAGAGTCACGCCCATTTTATTGGTGTTGAGGTAAAGAAAAAGACCGCTTTTCTCCGAATGGGAAATATTTCCGGGGAAAGGCCCCCTTTCGCGGGCCGCGTCCCCCCTTCCGGGCGTTTCAATTTTTATTACTTCCGCTCCCATGTCGGCCATCAGTTTCGCGCAGTACGGTCCGCTGACCATGCTGCAATATTCAAGCACCTTGATGCCCTTGAGCGCCTTTTCTTTCATCTGCTGTTTCTCCACTCGATCTAATATATTCAAATCAGAACAGCCGGCGTTTTATTAAAATTGCCGGCCGTACAAATTCAGGTCAGCATACCTAATTTAAGCCTTCGACGATCCTGACCCGACTCGCCAGTTGGGGATAATGCCGGAAACCGGCCTGAATGTCAAGGCAGGCAAGGCCTGAAGCAATATTAGCCATTATCACATCGACAATAAAGGTTCCCTATTTCCAATGTGACTCCTTTATCTTTGCCGCCGTGGGCGGGCGGTCTGTGCGTTCCTCCGGTATCTCACGGGAAAAAGATTTGACACGAAAGCCTAAGGCATACATACTCACAAAACTTGAAAATAGAGCAAGGGAGCAGGTTATGAGT
>JAZGHI010000333.1:0-2841 GCA_036480955.1 Candidatus Adiutricales bacterium | reverse complement strand
GGTGAACATCAAATACCGTACAAATGGGTGGACATAGAGCAAAACCCTGAGGCCGAAAAATACGTGCTGGCCACAAATAACGGCAAGCGCATTATCCCGCTCATTTTTTTCCCGGACGGTACTTTCCTGGTAGAACCGGAGAATTCCGAGCTGGCGGCCAAATTAGAACTCAAAACTCAAGCTTCGCGAAGCCATTATGATTTGATCGTCGCCGGTGGTGGTCCGGCCGGTCTTACGGCGGCCATTTATTCCGCCAGGGAGGCTATCGACACGTTGGTAATCGAGCGAGGAGGATTTGGAGGACAGGCGGCCTTAACGGCCATGTTAGATAACATGCCTGGATTTCCTGAAGGAATTGCCGGGCTGGACTTTTCCAGCCGATTACGCCAACAGGCTGAAAAATTCGGGGTCGAGCTTCTCCAGGCTCAGGAAGTAAATGAAATTTACTCGGATCATAATTATAAATGCCTGAAAACCGTGGATGGGAGTCAATTCAGCGCCCGCGCCATTCTCCTGGCCACCGGAAGTCACTACAGGCGTCTTAATTTACCTGGAGAAGCGGATTACATCGGGGCCGGTATTCATTTCTGCGCGACGTGTGACGGGCCTTTTTATAAAGGGAAAAAAGTCGTTGTCATCGGAGGAGGAAACAGCGCGGCCGAAGAAAGCCTGCTTCTTACCAAGTTCGCCGACCACGTAACTATACTGGTGCGGAAAGGACAGTTCAGAGCCTCGAACATCATTATAGAGAATATCAATGACGATCCGGATATAGATGTGTTCTTCCATACAGAGGTAGTAGAGTTTGTCGGCGAACGATCAGAATTAACTAAATTACGGATAAAGAATAATCAAACGGGTCTTGAAGAAGAACTGCCAACCGATGGGGCGTTCATTTTTATCGGACTTGATCCGAATACCATGTTTCTTCGCGAGAGCGGAATTTTATTAGATAAATGGGGCTTTATCATCACTGGACACGCGCTCAAGCACCATAAAGATCTTTCCGGGGATTTTGAGGGCCGCGACCCGTTTCTGTTGGAGACAAACATCCCGGGTATTTTCGCCGCCGGGGATGCGCGTGATACCAGCACCAAACAAGTGGTGAGCGCGGCGGGGGAAGGGAGTACCGCAGCGTTAATGGTCCGCGAATACTTGAAGCAGGTGTAATTTTTTACTGTCTGCTTCCTCACCGAACCATTATTTTGAGTGGCCTTGGTTCTCCGACATATTGAAGAAAAAAAGTGGCCGGGTTAGTCTAGGCATCCCCGGCCGTTTTTTCGATTCGGGTCTGTTTATTGAAAAGAGCCTGCTTTTATAAAATATTAAATATGAATTGTAGCCGGGAGATTTATTTGACTTTCTCTGGCCGCCGGACTATTCTGGCGCCATAATTCCAATCAGAGGTGATGTGTGGCGGAAAACAAACGGCTCATCGCGGTCTGTGGCGTTGATTGCGCCCAGTGCCCCCTCCTTAACGCGGACACTGATGCCGGAGCAGCCCGTAACCTGGTTCCGTGGTTCAGAAAGGAAGGCTGGCTGAAGGAAGACGAAGATGTAACGGAGATAATGCAGCGAGGGCCTTACTGTCAGGGATGCCGGGGTGACCGGTCAGTCCATTGGTCCTCGGATTGCTGGATTCTCGAGTGCTGTGCCGATGACAAGGGGCTGGAGTTTTGTTACCAATGTGACGTCTTCCCGTGCGATCGGCTTAGTGAGTGGGCGGAGCAGAATACGAGGTACACGGCTGCTTTGAACCGGCTGGGGCGTATGAAGATTGATATCGCTGGTTAGAGCACGCTAAAACCTCCACCATTTCACGAGACGGCCATGGTATCCGACGTTTCACGTGAAATACCGTTTCTATCAAGAACCTAGCTGATCAGCCTTAAAAACCGGCTTTTATATCGTCATGTTTTTTTGGTGTGCGGGTAAGCTAATCCTGTGCAGGGGCTGTTCATTCTGCTCTACACGGGTATAAATGGTCAGCCCTGCAAAGCCGCACGTTTGGTCTAGGAGGTTACAAGGTGAACTGCAAAGATAAAGTAGCGATTGTAACTGGCGCCGCGGGTAAGGGCATGGGGCGCAGCGTCGCCCTCACACTTGCCCGTGAAGGCGCTAAGGTTGTTGTTAACTATCTTTCGAGCGGCAGCAGCGCCAAAGATATAATTGAACACATACAGCGGGAAGGCGGCTCCGCTGCGGCCATTAAAGCGAATATCCAGGAACCCGAAGAGTGCAGGTCACTCGTCGAAAAAACAATGGACCAATACGGCCGGGTCGATATTTGTGTGGTGGGTCCGGGCGGGGGCTGGCACATGGAACCGATCGAAAAATTGGACGTGCAAGGCTCTCTGGACGATATTTACCGTGAAATAGCGCCTATTTACAATCTGATGCCGTTGGTGCTTCCCGAGATGTACGAGCGGAAATGGGGGCGTGTGGTGGCAATATCCTTGGAACCCTCTTACGGATCACCCGCATACGCCTATAATGTGGCGAAAGCCGCCCGCTCTCACGCTCTGCTCCTGGCTCGGGACCAGGCTTGGGCAAAAGGTGTCACGATGAACATAATCGGCCCTGGCCCCGTCTCGGAGATCGCCAGTCTGGAAGAGGCCATAGAGCAGTGCAATCATAATGCATCCTGGCAAAAACGCGGTAAGGTTTCGCCTCAGGATATAGCGGAAACAGTGGCTTTCCTTTGCTCTGAGGCGGGCAGATTCATTACCGGGTGTGTCGTTCCTTTTAAGGAACCATTACCGGTTGCTTTGGTTTTCAATCCCCTCCTTCATTTCGCGCAGAGCGTTTGTTTTCAAAAACGCAAAAACAGAAGATTGTTTG
>JAZGHI010000332.1:0-4111 GCA_036480955.1 Candidatus Adiutricales bacterium | reverse complement strand
TGGCCTTTTCCGACAAAGACGGCCACAGCTCGAGGCACGCCGGACGCGGCGGACTGGGAGCGGTCATGGGGGCCAAAGGCCTCAAAGCCATCGTGGTGGACGATAAGGGCGCTCCTCGTATCGAGCTGGCCGATCGGCACGCGTTCCAGGCAGCCATGAAGGCGTGGCCGAAGACGCTCAAAGCAGATCCGCAGGTTCAGAATATGAGCCGTTTCGGCACTACCGCCGGCCTGGTCCCGCTCAGGACCATTGGCAGCGCGCCGTCAAAGAACTACACCGGTGAACCCACGGATGGTTTTGAGAAACTCGGCGGAGATGTAATAGAAAAGACGAACCAGGAGCGGGGCGGGAAGATTGACGGCTGTATGCCCGGTTGCCTGGTCAGATGTTCGGTGATCTACCATGACTCCGAGGGCAACCATCTCACCTCGGGTCTGGAATATGAAACCATGGCCTTGATGGGTACGAACCTCGGCATTTCCGAACCGGACGACGTAGCCGATTTTGACCGCTGGTGTGACGAGATGGGGCTGGACACCATAGAAATGGGGAGCGCCCTGGGTGTGGCGGCCAGCGCCGGTAAGGCCAAGATGGGTGACGCGGATTCGATTCGGGCTCTGATGAAAGAGATCGAGGATAACACCGAGTTTGGGGCTGTTCTGGGAAACGGTGTCGTTTCTGTCTGCAAATCACTGGGGATTTCCAGAGTGCCGGCGGTCAAGGGCCAGGCCATCCCGGCCCACGATCCGCGGTTCACCAAGGCCACGGGAGTGACCTATCATACCAGCCCCATGGGCGCGGATCACACGGCCGGGTTAAGTTACGAAAAGGCCCGATCGAGCAAGGGGCAGGTAGCAAGGTCTTTAGCGGCTCAAATATCAAGCGCGATTACTGACGCCATCGGCTATTGCTCCCTTGCGCAGCCAGCCGACAGCAAAGCTTTGACCGAATTTTCACTTAAACTGATCAACGCGCGATACGGCACGAATATAGGTGCTGAGGAATTGATTAAAATCGGCAGGGAAACATTGAAAGACGAACTCAAGTTCAATGAAGGCGCTGAATTCGGGACCGCGCATGGACCCGATCCGGAATTCATACGCAGTGAACCTCTGCCGCCGTCTGACACGGTTTTTGATATTGACCCTGAAGAAATTAAGACCATCTGGGATGAGTTGGATACGATTGAGCTGAGTTGAGCCAATTTAAAAAAGAAGAGGAACTTATGGGAAAACTTGATAATCAGGTAGCGGTCATTACCGGAGGAGCCAGCGGTATCGGCAAGGCCTCGGTGAAGTTGTTTGTTAAAGAGGGGGCCCGGGTGGTAATCGCGGACATTTTGGACGATTACGGCCAATCCCTGGCCGAAGAAATGGGGGAAAACGCCGTTTTCCTGCACACTGACGTTTCTCAGGAAGACCAGATCAAAGCCTCCGTGGACCTGGCCAGGGAAAAATTCGGCAGGCTGGATTGTATGTTCAACAACGCCGGGATTGGGGGAGCCGGCGGCCCCATAGATGAAATTCCATCCATGGGGTTCGACATCACGATCGCCATCCTGTTTCGTTCGGTTTTCTACGGTATGAAGCACGCCGCGCCGGTCATGAAGGAACAGGGTTCGGGAAGCATTATTAACACCGCCAGTATAGCGGGATATCGGGTCGGATTTGGCGGACATTTCTACAGCGCCTGCAAGGCTGCGGTCATCCATATGACCAGGTCTGTAGCGATTGAACTGGGGCCTTTTGGTATAAGGGTCAACTGTATCTGCCCCGGCGCTATAGTGACATCAATTTTTGCCCGTGGTATGGGCGTGGACCAGCAAACAACCGAAACCACTTATGAACCGCTCAAAGAGTTCTTCAAGGACCAGCAGGCCGTAAAACGCGCCGGCATGCCTCATGACATTGCCCAAGCCGCGGTGTGGCTGGCCAGCGAGGATGCGAGTTTCGTAAATGGCGCTGACATCAAGGTGGACGGGGGATTCCCGGACGGTTTGTTTTCCTATACCCCCGCAGATGATGAGAACACATTAGGACCGCTGGCTGAGGCCCTTGGCATGACCGGACCGGACAACTGATCGATATCATTAAAAATAAGGGGCGGTAATAAATACCGCCCCTTATTTTATAACCGAATGAATAGTCCTGGAATCCGCGATTGCAGTAAGGTATTTTTCTCCCTCTAACTCCCCGTTTAAATCCACGGCCGGAATATCGTGTTTTTTATTCAAGCGGATAATTTTTACGGCAAAACATTATTTAATTAATCTTATTCGGATTTACCACCAACACCGGCACAGGCGATTTCTTAACCACATTTTCAGCCACACTGCCGAATAGAGTCCGGCCAAACCAGTTGCTTCCATGTGTGCCCATTATGACCATGTCTATTCCCTCAGTCTGGATGGCTTTGAGTATCTCAGAGGTTGTGTTTCCGCTGGCCACCATCCGATGAAAATTAGGGCACCCATTCAATGTGTTCCGGCAAACCTTATCCAAGGCCTTTTTCGCCGCTTTTAAGGCCTCCTCCTGTAAGTTACTCAACGAAGGATAAGCCATTTCATACATACCGTCCCACTTGAGCGGATCATCCACCACATAAAGTATGTATATTTCACTATCCCATTTTTCCGCCGTTGATAACACGAAAGGAAGTATCTTGGCTGAACTTTCCTCAAGATCACTCGGAAAGAGTATTTTCTTGAATTCTGTCATTTTTATACCCCTCCTTCCTGGCTTTTATCCTAGTACGGTCTAGCCATCCATAAGTTAAGAACGATTTGAACGGGTTACAAGCTCTGAGGTACTCAGGGGGTGATATAGAGAATTGCATCTTGCCGGAAAAACCGCTGGTTAAGCATTACCAGGATTTAGTCGATACTCGATCCAGAAATGCCCCCTTGGACACAGGGGTTTAAGAAAGTGAGGTCTAACTCTGGTTTAAGTCTTCATCCCAAGCGCCTTCGATTTGATAGGCGGCAGTGGCCGCGCCCCACCTAAAATCGGCGAGAAACGTTATTTTTCTCATCTTTCCTCCGGAACCCTAATGAATATTCACCAATCTCTGATTCATATTCTAAAATAATTCCAGAATGCTGCCACAGAAGGAGTCACTTGACCATAGATCTTCCGGGAATAATCCATTAATCAGCTTGATTCTTTCGCCACCGCCTATTATCCTGAACAACCAGAGATTGACAAAGTCCCGAGAAAACAACAAAACGAAGTAGATATTCATGGATGACCAAGTTTTTCATAAATTAACCTTATAACTGGTCCCGTTTCCCAATTGGAGGTAGTATGAATCGCCGGAAAATTCTACCGTATCTTGTTTTAACCCTTGTATTGCTTCTTCCCCTGGCCCTTCTCGACACGGCCAAGTTTTCATACGCCAGAGGCAAAGGCAAGGCAGAGGACACCCAGAACTCGAAGGCGAAAAAAGAGAATATCGGAAAAGAAAAAAAGGTCAGCGAAAAGAAGGGTGAAAAATGGAAACCACCGGGCTTGAGCAAGAAAGAAGATGAGGACTGGGCCAAGGGCATTCCGCCGGGATGGAGCAGAGGCAGGAAAGTTGGCTGGAGAGGCCGGAATTATCCACCCGGATTCGATAAATGGGATAAGGAAAAAAAAGAGAAGTGGAAAAAGGATAAATCCGAGGCCATGAAACAGGCTGAGGATTGGGCGCGCGAATCGGCCGAAAGTAAAAACATGGACGAAGAGAAAATCGAGGCTGAGACTGAAAGCGTCCTGACCTCGGTGGACAATTCGGCCAAAGCGGGAGTACCCCTCGAGAAAGTGCTGGAGGTAATCAGAAAATCCATCGAGAAGGACGTCAGCGGCCGGAACATTGAACGTATTTGCGGAGCCATGGTTCATACGGCATCGGAAGGGGCAGACCCTGATGCAGTAGTGGAGTTTACGGGTATACTGTTGGATGAGGAGGTAGACGGCCGGGAGGTGGCCTTTAAAATTTATATAAGGTTTGAACGAAGATAAGTCTGAAGCGTGGGTTAGGATAATCGAACGGCCCTCTGGCGAGCTGTTTGGTATCAGGAAGATACGGATTATTCAAGAGAGAGCGAGGTAAAAAAATGAGAATTATTACTGTC
>JAZGHI010000331.1:0-4173 GCA_036480955.1 Candidatus Adiutricales bacterium | reverse complement strand
ACTTGACTTTTATGATCCGATATTTTAATTAACCTGATCAGTTGACAAAAACATCAGTCGAATTCACCTAAAAAGGAGGCGTAATAATGATTGTCCTTGTTTACAGAGCATCCAGACTTTTGCGCCCGCAAAGGAGATTCGGCTGAACCCGTTACTTTAGATAAAATAATCGGCAGCCGTCCATGGTGGCGGCTGTTTAGTTTCAGGCCGCGGGCGTACTATTCGTCCGCGGTTTTTTTATGACCATCAGTCTAAGCTGACCTGGATGGAGATTGCCGCTGAGCTTGTTACAATGAGATTTATTACAGGAGATATGTAATGGATATGGAAACGTTGGGATGGAATAGCTTTTTCCAGCAGCACCTGGATCAATTATCTGATAAGGAAGCGATACCCGGAAGAATAATCAGGGAATCCAAAAACCTGTACCAGGTTTATTCTGAAGAGGGAGAGCTTATGGCCGAAATATCAGGGAAAATGCGTTATGAGGCCCAAGATGCGAGCACTTTCCCCACGGTCGGAGATTGGGTTGCCTTGAAGACGAGGCCTGGGGAGGACAGGGCCACAATTATTAATTTGCTGCCAAGGCAGAGTAAATTCTCCCGCAAGGCGGTTCTATCAGGCGGGGTACCGGGTTCGGGGGGCAAGACTGAAGAACAGGTGCTGGCGGCTAACATCGATACGGTTTTTCTGGTCAGCGGCCTGGACCATGATTTCAATCTGCGGCGCATCGAGCGGTACCTCTCTATTGCCTGGGACTGCGGCGCCGCGCCGGTCATTATCCTTAATAAGGCCGATCTATGCGATGATATTGATTCACGCAGGGCCGAGGTGGAAGAAGTCGCTTTTGGAGTGCCTCTCCACACCGTCAGCGCCCTGGATAAAACAGGACTCGTCAGCCTTGAGGAATACCTTATGCCCGGAAAGACCAGCGTGTTCCTGGGTTCATCCGGTGTCGGTAAATCGACCATCATCAACAGCCTAACAGGTATTGAGCTGCTTAAAACTGCACCCCTCCGGGAATCCGATCAACGGGGAAAGCACACAACCACCCACCGGGAACTGATATTACTGCCATCCGGTGGCGCGGTCATTGATACACCCGGCTTGAGAGAAATTCAAATCTGGCTGGATAATGAAGGTATGGAAAATACCTTCAGGGACGTTATGGAATTTGCAGAGCAGTGCCGGTTCCGGGATTGCAGCCATTCGAACGAACCCGGCTGTGCCGTGCTGGGAGCGATTGAGACCGGTGACCTTGATGAAGATCGTTTTCAAAGTTATCTCAAGTTACAGCTAGAAATGCGCCACCTGTCGATACGACAGAATGTAAAAGCACGGCGCCAGGCCTCGAAGAACTTTCAGAAGAAAATACGCCGCATCCAGGAAGAACGAAAGAAAGGTTTAAGATGACGTAAAATCTTCTTTCATAAACAGCACAGGTTTAATTGTTTTCTGGAAGCAAACAATTTAGAGCGTTTTCCAGTGGAAAACGCATAAACAGGTGATTGTTTGCGAAGCAAACAATTACTTCACTCCAATGTGAAGAAGAGACATCGTGGGAACTTGTTTGCCTTTTACAGAAAAGTTTTGTATCACGTTTGAAAAGATCTGGAACGAATAATTGCCAGTAGCAGGATTAAAGACAGCAGGTAAATATGAATACTTCCAGGAGCAAAGCGCCGGCCAGCCTATCAATCACCAAAAAGCAGGCCAGACGTTTCCTGCTCCTGAAACAACTGCTTTTCAGGCCCAGGGCGGAACTCACGGGATCTGCCGGGATAGATACGGTGTTTAGGCGGCTTGGAGCCATCCAGTTCGACCCACTCAGCCCCTGCGGCAACAACGTGGACTTGGTCCTACAGTCACGGGTCAGGGACATAAAAAAATCGGATTATCATAAATGGGTGTATGAGAAACGTCAGGGAATTGAGATTTACCAGAAAGAGCTGTGCATTGTGCCGGTGGAAAACATAGGCCTGGCCAGAGGCCTGCATACCAGCAGGAGGATTGCGGTGGTCAATACGTTTTTCGAACAAAATGAACCCGACCTGAAAAGGTTGCTGGATTTCATAAAGGCTAATGGACCGGTCTCGGCCCAGGACATAGACGACGAGCGGAGGCTGGCCTCTTTCTGGGGCAACAACACAAGCTGGGGCCGCACGGCCTTGCATATTTTATGGCAATTCGGAGAATTATGTGTCGTCAGCAGGGATAAAAGCCGAAAATCATACGACCTGACCAGCCGGGTCTACGGCCTCGATCTGAATAGAAGTTATCCGGTTCAAACCACCCAGATTCAACAGGGACACGTACTGGGCCGCATAGATAATGTGGGCCTGCTGCCCTCAACCGGCACGGGTTCGGGGTGGCTCAGGACGGGAACGGGAAAGGAAATCAAGTCGATTCTGATGAAGCTGGAAGACAGAGGTGATATTAAAACCGTTACCATCGACGGAGTGCCAGGAAATTACGTGTTACGGGCCGGGGACCTGCCGCTCCTGGAAGCCGCGCAACAGAAGAGGATAACCAAACGCGTTTCTTTCATTGCCCCGCTGGATAATTTGATGTGGGACAGGGATACCATAAAAAAGATTTTTGATTTCGACTACCGTTGGGAAGTGTATACTCCGGTCGAAAAACGGACATACGGCTATTATGTCCTGCCCATCCTTTTCGGAGACAGATTCATCGGCCGGATCGAACCGGTGGTCAATCCTGGCAAGAACGTGTTAGAGATCAAGGGATTCTGGCTGGAAGACGAAACCGTCTGGACGCCCTTCTTGCGCAAAAGAATTGATGAATACCTCGAACATTTCCTCTCATACCTGGATGTTCGGGATATAATCTGGAAACTTCCACTACCTGAAGAGGGGAAAAAACACCAGGCCTGAAGCGCGGCTAGACGCGTATCTTCTTCACCACAGACAAGGTAGAATCCGCCAGTTCACGCAGTTCATCGGGCTGAGCCTCATCCTCTTTTAATCGGGCCAGGGTTTCTTTGAGTCTCTGCCGTCTTTCCTTGCGGTCCTGTTCCACCAACCTGGCGCCCCCGCTTTGCTCTTTGTAAATCCGGACCAGGAAGTCGGATAATTCGCTGGAGTTGTATCCGAATTCTTTCCATAAAAGTAATTCGCTCACGAAGCCGGCGTATGCCTTTTCCATAATTTCAGATACTTGCGCGGCCAGATTATTCGAGTTCAAGATTGATTTATCTGAATCCATGGGGTAGCCCAATCTTATCAGAAGATCGCGGTCAGCCACGAGGCCCCTGGGAATAATTCTGCTCCCAAGAAATTCCTCACCGTGGCCGGGCTTCACCCTTATCAGACTGAAACCGGTTTTGAGCGCCTCCTTGGCCTCGGCGTCCTGCTCCCTGGGGTCCCTGTGGAAAGCCCCTCCGCCTGACATGCGACGCCTCATCCTCATCAGACCGAACCTGACGTGCATTCTGAGATGCTGAATGCCTCTGTCGAACATCGGTCCCTTCATCAGCCACAAATCACCGGAAAATAGAATTTCATCAGCAGGGCGAAGGTCTTTCTCCAATGTATCACTCGCCAACGGCCGGCTTTCAGGCGAAAAAAGGACTATTACCTGATCCGGACTGTGGGTTGGCGTACATTCGGGAGAGGCCAGGACTCGTATACTGCCCGCTTCACCCATCTGGATCGGCTCGGTCAAGGCCGGAAAAGAGATCCCATTGATGTCTTTCCATTGGCTTCGATCCAGTTCGTCAAGATATTCCATGTCGCATTTTCTAAGCTCGGACGGGTCCAGACCACCCATCCATCTCTGTTCTTCCGGGCTGATGTTGCCTTCCACAAAATGCTTAAGATTCGCGTGGACCATCACCTTTGCTCCGGATTTCGCGGCTAGCAGGTCGACCAGGCCAATATGGTCCCGGTGGCGATGGGTGATGATTATCCTGTCAATATTGGCGTAATCGATATTATTTTCGCGCAGGAGAGGTAATATTTGATCGCTATAGCTCATGTCGCCGGAATCTATGAAAGTGTGCCTTCTCGTCCCGCTTTTCTCATAACTGAAAACGTAAACATTTGCGCCGGGCCGAAAATAGAAACTGGTCAATTCAGTACTGTTGTCGCTGAGCCTCTCCTTAGTAACGGTGTGAGTGCTTGCCATGGGTAACCCTTTCCTTTTGCTTATCCT
>JAZGHI010000330.1:0-3179 GCA_036480955.1 Candidatus Adiutricales bacterium | reverse complement strand
GTGTGACCAGAACCTGGTGGACCTGCTTTATGACCAGGAACTAGATGAACGTGAAGAGGTCCGGTTAAAGGAACATCTCGAAACCTGTCCGCCATGCCGGCAGGCGCTGAAAGAGAATCAAGCCCTTTCTAAGGTGTTTAAAGCCGGTTTTGCGAACGTGGTCTCAAGGACAAGCCTTGAAAATATAGAAAACAGGGTTATGGATAAAATCCAGAGCCGTAGTCTACCCTGGTGGCGCAGCATTCCAAACCTCTTGACCCCAAGGAGGATGGTCTTACCGGCTACCGCATTGACCGCCCTGCTGGTCGTTGCAATATTATATTTTCCCGGATCACGGTCCATAAACGGCGGACCCAGCGCCCTGGTTAGTTCTCTGGGTGGTGAGACGGCATCGGTTATGATTTTCGAGACGCCCAACACCCGTCATACAATCATCTGGTTCGAAGAGATATAAATAATTCAGGAGGTTACAGGGATGGAAAGAAAATGGATCGCCGCCACATTACTGGCAATCGTTTTGTTTGCAGGTCTGTGTGTTCCGGCTGAGGCTAAAAATCGAGTTGATATCAGGGTTATAACTATCCTGGCCTCTCAGGATTCCAATTTCATCGATCCAAGCTTGTCTTCAACCGTCCGAGAACTAAGAGCCGTCTTTCGATATTCCTCCTACCGGCTGATCAGCCGCAACCGGCTAAGGCTTAACCTCAAGGAAACAGGGACAATTTCACTGCCTGGGGGCAGACTCTTAAGAATAACACCATCCAATATCCGGGGTAACAGAGTTGAACTGCGGTTGAGCATATTTAAGAGCAGGCAGCAAATCTTTCGAACCACGGTCCGGCTCCGCAACCGGAGCAGTATGACCGTAGGAGGCCCTAAGCATAAAGGGGGATATCTGCTCTTGAATATTTCTAGTTCGTTTTGAACTTTGTATCATCTCCAAAAGAGTTGATGATTTTGAAAGGATTCAAGGGGTCAAGGGTCCAAGGATTCGAGTGAAGTGCTGAAGGATTTCACGGATCTGAAAGTTTGGCAAAAGTCATACAAACTATGTTTGGATCTTTATAGAATAACAAAAAAATTTAAAAGCTCTCAAGGATGATACAGAGGAAGTTGAAAAGATGCTCAAAGCGCTGATAAAATCGTTGGAGAAAAAACGCCTGGACCCTTGACCCCTTGAATCCTCGAACCCTGTTCTTCAACTAAATTGGAGAAAAACCTGAACTTTTTATTAATCACGGTGTCTAACACAGCAAATAAAGAGAGAACTGGGGGACATAAAAATGGAGAAGAAAAAAATATTAGTAAGTTTACTGGCCGCGATCCTGCTTTTTTCCTTTACAGCAACACCAGCCTTTGCCGGGAATGCTCGGAAGCAGAGGCCGGGACATAGAATCGAGCGACGCGCCAGGCATGTTGTCAGGCAAACTGCTCCAAGGCATTTTAGAAGGCATCGACCCGCCCCAAGACGGCATTTCCGCGCTAGTCGAGTACCTGATATCGGCCTATTAATAGGTGGGGCAATTCTGGGCGGAATCATTCTCCATGGGCTGAGTGAAAGTTATCGCACTTCTTACCAAGACGAGGACGGATACTGGGAAATTAAAAAATACTGGGTTGATCCGGTCTTCAAAAGGGTCTGGAAATACGGATACTACACACGTCACGAAGGCTGGATCCCCGGCCACTGGAAACGAATCCTGGTAAAACCCGGTTATTGGAGAGAAGTCCGAGTCTGGGTCGCCTATAACCGTTAACACAATGAAAACTAGCTGATTAGGTAAAGCCCTTCCTTAGTGAGGGGCTTTTTCTTCTTCAATAAGCGGTTATGATTGATTTTCGGTCCTGATACGCGTGAGTACACTTTTAAAAAAGAAACATCCATGGTAGGGTGCGCAATGCGCACCCTACAAAGATCTAAGCATAAAAATCAAAGGCCCCCAAATTCAAGGCTACCAAAACAAATCATCAATTGGCCTTGACTAGGGCTTGGTGTTCATTATGCAAGAAAGGTTGACCGAGGAACATCGTACGAGCCGCAACGGCAGACCTTCTTGGAGAAAAAAAGGTCGCTGTCGCCGCTTATCGTGAATTGATGACGAAGTTATTCTGCTTTCTGTTAAGCCATCTTTTTTGAGTAGAGCTTGGTCATAGCTAACTACTGATTTTCAGATTGACGGCATGGGATTCAATGAATTACTATACTTTGAAATGGGCACATTGATTGTTTTTCGATAAAAATAACCGTCAACTACTCTTGATAACCAGGTATTTCCTACTGGATTGGTGAAAGGAGAGCGCTATGGGAACCATTGATTATTATCAAACTACTATGAAAGGTATTCATAAAAGCCTACTCGAGGCGGTGGAAGGCTTGACGGAAGAACAACTCCACTTCAGGGCGCTGGATAAGGGAAATCATATAGCTTGGATTATCTGGCACAGTGTACGAACCGAGGACTTGGTTCTGAATCTCATGCTGCAAAAGAAGTCGCCGGTCTGGAATGCTGAAAAGTGGGACAAGAAATTCGGAATGGATCCCAGGTCACAGGGCACGGGCATGTCTGAAGAAGAAGCAGCCGCTTTGAGAATCGAAGATATGGACGAGTTCACGAAATACATGGAAAACGTCTTCAAATCAACTGAAGACTACCTGAGTACCATCAGCGAAGAAGACCTAGGCGTAGTTCAGGACTTACCCGGCATGGGGAAACGAAGTCTGTCCGAGGTGATCGGCGGCACAATATTGCAGCATTTCGCCAGCCATCTGGGGGAGATCTCGTATATTAAAGGTCTCATGGGCTTATCAGGCAACTCGGTTTAGGCCGTCGCTTCTACTGCTGCTTAAATAGCCTTAAATCGTACCAGTTACCACTTCAACTCAGATCCGCCGCGGCCATCCTGGGGTACGCACTCCGCGCCACTGGACGATTATCTCCTTATTGCCGCCTGTTGGTGCGCAGTGCGCACCCTACAAAGATCAATCGGTGGGAGATGTACCAGGCCGGCTGGCATACTGAACCAGCTTAATTTTTTAGTGAATTCATCTCTTGCTCCCGTCCTTACCCGCCGCCGTGGGCGGCAAGGGCCTGCTTCAGTATTTGGCCGTCTTTTTTAGGGGCGACCGGCCGGTCGCCCTTACTGTTCGCCATCACACCCGTCTTTATCCGCCGCTGTCG
>JAZGHI010000329.1:0-2724 GCA_036480955.1 Candidatus Adiutricales bacterium | reverse complement strand
ATTGAAGCCGCAGTTGTACAGATATGGCCAAAAGTTAAGGTTTCGACCCATGACAATATTGCCTTCATAAGTGTGCAGGCTCCACTAAATCATGAGCGTAAGCTAACTAGGGATATTACAGCCCGAATAAACAAGATACCTGAAATAACGGACATTCGGATTTCGGTTCAGCCGGACCCGGATATGGCTTTTGACTAAGTTAGTGAATTGAAGGAAGCGAATTTTCAAGCAAGCCTCTTTCCGAATCCTGGGGTAATCCATCCTTCGAATGCTAATGACAGACGCGGATGGGTATGAGCCTCGGTCTTGAGAAAACGACCGCCGCGGCTTGATGACCTTTGATACACCCAACCCGTGGTGAAATGTAAGAAGAGAACGTGCTGGTAATTTTCATCATGGAAGGGTCTGCGGTATGAGCCCTCGTACCTATGGGCAGTCTGACTGAAGAGGAACTGAGACAGAGAGCGAAGAGCGCGGCGTCCCAGGCCGTGGATATTTTTACGGGCGGTAAGGTTAAATTTTAACGTAAAAATTCCCCGTTTCCTGCCTGGGGATCACGGGTCTGTGATACAATGAGCCCACCTTTGAAGAGAAAGGATCTAAAGCCAGTACGGGCCGGCAATGTATTCGGCCATTACACTGTCATAATGGGTTTCCGTGGAAATTGAGAAAATCGCTTTTTCAATACAACTCGTCTATAATCCCCCCTGCTTCCTTCTAAGAAATTACTGTTCTTCTTTTACGGCGATTCCTTTACTTGACAGACTTACCCTATTGTCCTTATAATTATCAGGTTAAAGGTGGGGCGAAACAGGCCCTGATTCACTTTGTTGGCCAGGGGCGGGAGGTTACCAGACCGCTGCGGCCAAATTTGTCAACCGAAAGCGCGATGCAGCTAGTTAGTGCCCGTCCGGAAATGGTTATTTTCCCCAATCTCTTTGTTGGGAAAAAAAAATTATCCTCGGAATATAAAATATATGCCTGCGGTAATTTTTTTCGTCCGCCTCGATCTTGAAAAAAATTCCTCATTTCTGGACAGACACTAGTTACTCCAGCCGGCAGGTGTCGGCTGTATTTTTAGGAGGTCTCATTGATGTCAAACCATCCACTGGATGCGGTACTGCATCCAAGATCAATCGCCGTGGTCGGGGCTTCAGGCCGTGGCCGGGGCGGTGGATTCATTACTCCCCTCATGGAACAGGGTTTTAAAGGCGAGATATATCCCGTAAATCCCAAATATGACGAAATATTAGGAATGAAGGCCTATCCCCGAGTCACGGCGATTCCCGGCCCGGTGGATTTTGTAATTTCATCCATCCCGGCCACGGCCATCTTGGGCCTGATAGACGACTGCGTGGAAAAAGGGGTTAAATGTGTCCATCTTTTTACGGCACGGTTCAGCGAAACGGGCCGGGAGGACGCGGCTGAATTGGAACAGGAACTACTCCGGCGGGCCAAGGCCGGCGGTGTGCGTCTCATAGGCCCGAATTGCATGGGGGTTTATTACCCCAAAGAGGGTATTGCCTTTAACGAGGGCATGCCTCTTGACTCGGGAAAGGCCGGTCTGGCTTCACAGAGCGGTCAGGTCGTGGGCGAGATAGTCGGATTCGCCGCACAGAGAGGTATCAGATTCAGCAAGGGCATCAGCTACGGGAATGCCCTGGATTTTAACGAGTGCGATTACCTGGAATATTACGCCCAGGACCCGGAGACCGAAATTATCCTGATGTATATAGAAGGCGTGCGGGACGGCCGCCGGTTCTCTCAATCCCTGCGTGAAGCCGCGGCAATCAAGCCCGTGGTCATACTCAAGGGTGGACGGGGAGAGGCCGGCACCAGGGCCACCGCTTCTCATACCGCGTCCATGGCCGGTTCCCGGCAGTTGTGGGAAGCCATGGTCCGTCAGGCCGGCGCTATTTCCGTAGGCGATATCGAAGAACTGGTGGACGTGGCCGTGGGATTGTATTTCGCGCCGGTGATTACCGGCCGGCGGACAGCCGTGGCCGGCGGAAGCGGCGGCAGCAGCGTACAGGCGGCCGACCAGTGTGAAGAGGCCGGCCTGGATATCATACCTCTGCCACAAGACATTAGAGATGAATTAAAGGCCAACGGCGATCTCGTCTGGGACTGGATCGGCAACCCGGCCGATTTCTCCATCACTATGGGAGACCGGGGCGCTGAAGGCGGGGTCATGCATCTTATGGCCAAACATCCGGCTTTCGATCTTCTCATTATTTTTGTGCACGGACCCTGGCACAGGACCTCGGAACCGTTTGACATCGATCGGCATATGAAGATGTACGATCTTCAGAAGATAGGGGGCAAACCCACTATAATGGTCTATGGTGACCGGCCCAGGAATACGCCGGGTAAAGAAGAAGCCGACTGGTATAATAAAATCACAGCCGAGATTGAAGAGAGGCTTCTGGCCTCCGGTTCACCCGTTTATCCCAACGTGGGCCGCGCGGCCAGAGCGGTCAACAAGATTATTGAATACTACGAACGCAAACCGGCCTAAATTAAGGCGGATCCTATTAAAAAAGGCGGTCAATTGAAAATGGGGCGGGTTTGAAGCCCGCCCCAACAATTTCACTCAATTTTAAACCGCATAAAGATATTGCGCGGACCAGATTTTCACAGCCCCGTGTCTTCGGCCCTCCTGTCCACCTTCAACAGATGGCCGAAGATGAAGCGGCCGAGGATTTTCCGAGCGGAATTATTCCC
>JAZGHI010000328.1:0-2236 GCA_036480955.1 Candidatus Adiutricales bacterium | reverse complement strand
GGTGAAGGTCGAAATAGTCGATGCCTGCGCGGAGTTCTTCACGGCCCTCAAAGGGGTCACTGATCCGGAAGAGAAGCGTGAGGCCATTACTCAGACCTTCTACCGCAATGTATTCGGCGGTATCGTCAAGGAAGGCGGGATGAAACACCTTCTCCAGGGGACCATTTTAACCGATGTTGAAGAGACCGTGGTCGGTATCAAACGGCAGCACAACGTCTTCGAACAGCTTGGGATTGACCCGGAAGAGGCCTTCGGCTACCGCATCATCGAACCCCTGATTCAGCTTCGCAAGGACGGTGTGAGAAAAGTAGGCGAAGCCCTCGGGCTCCCGATTGAGCTGTTCAAGCGCATTCCATTCCCTGGCCCGGCGCTCGCGGCCCGCGTGATCGGGGAAGTGACCGCCGAGCGGGTGGAGACGGTTCGCAAGGCGACCGTGATCGTCGAAAAAACGCTCAAGGACACCGGCGCGTTCCAGTACATGGCCATCCTGCATGAAGACCGGGTGACCGGCATGCGTGATGGAAAACGCGACTTCGGGCAGCAGATCGAGATCCGCTGTTGGGATAGTGTTGACGCACGAACCGCGACATCGACCAGGCTTCCGTTCGAGACCCTCGAGCAAATGGCTGGAGAGATCATCCAGGAGGTACGCGGTATCGTGAGTGTCACGTATAACATTGCCACGAAGCCGCCCTCCACCATTGAAGCTGTCTGATTTTCGTTAATTATTCAGAGCTGTATGAGGCAACGCGAGAGGGGCGGACGCAAAAACCCAACTAGCAATTGTTCCATATAAAAGAGAGGAGAAACAATGGGTATCATAAAAATCATGCCCTGCCTGGACATGAAAGACGGCCGGGTGGTGAAAGGAATACATTTCGTCGATCTGAAAGACGCGGGCGATCCGATTGAAAACGCGGAGTTTTATCAGAAAGAGGGAGCCGACGAATTGGCCATGCTGGACATCGCGGCCACCGTGGAAAATAGAAAAACGAGGCTGGAGTGGGTAAAAAATATCTCTTCTGTCATTGACATCCCGCTGACCATGGGCGGCGGTATTTCCACTCTGGAGGACATTGAAATGGTTCTCGACGCCGGCGCCGACAAGATATCCATGAACAGCGCCGCGGTCAAAGACCCTGAAATAGTGAGAAAAGCGTCGGCCAAATTCGGTCCCGACAAGGTGACGGTGGCCATCGACGCCAGACGGAACAAAGAGATGCCTTCCGGTTTTGAGCTGGTTGTGTCCGGCGGCACCATTCCGGTGGGCCAGGACGCGCTGGTCTGGGCCAAGCAGTGCCAGGAACTGGGGGCCGGGGCCATACTTCCCACCAGCATGGATGGGGACGGCACCAAGGAAGGGTATGATCTGGAATATACCAAGGCCATCGCGGACGCCGTGGATCTGCCGGTGATCGCTTCAGGTGGAGCGGGCACTCTCGAGCATTTCTATGAAGTTGTTGTTAAAGGAGGCGCTCAGATTCTGCTGGCCGCTTCGGTCTTCCACTATCGCCTTATCAGTATCAGGGAAGTGAAGGAGTATTTACGGGATAAAGGCCTCGAGGTGAATTTGTAAGAATTGTAAGAAAAATCTGACCACCATGCGGGATGACCGGAAATGGTCGTACGGCAGTGTAACGAGGCGAAAAAAAAGGCGTAATCGTTTGAGATTACACCTTTTTGGTCGTTAAATACGCAAAAGCCGGGCTGGGCTTTTCATGGCGTCAATCTATTTTATTGAAACTGGTTCCCTTGGCCTTACAGACCGGACATGTCTCCGGGGGTTCATTCTCGACCGTATTGCCGCAGATCGGACATACGTAGTAATCTGTTTCGGGCAGATTTTCAAGATTATCAAACACCTTCTGGTAAAGCTCGGCGTGTACCTTTTCCACCTCATTGGCAAAGGTGAAGCTCCGTTCGGCGGATTTCTCGTTTTCCGATATGGCCGCCTCAATCATGGCTGGATACATCTTTTTAAACTCGAAAGTCTCCCCGGTAACAGCTTCACTGAGGTTGTCGGCCGTGCTTTTTATGCCGCCCAAGGTGCGCAGGTGTGAGTGGGCATGGACGGTCTCGGCCGCGGCCGCGGCCCTGAATAATTTAGCGGCCTGAGGATAACCTTCCTTATCGGCCTGCTTGGCAAAGGCCAGATATTTCCGGTTGGCCTGTGATTCTCCGGCAAAGGCTTCCTTTAAATTGTCCGTGGTCTTGCTCATCTGTCTTCTCCTTTTCT
>JAZGHI010000327.1:0-2427 GCA_036480955.1 Candidatus Adiutricales bacterium | reverse complement strand
TGACTGAAATCGCAGGTAAGCACCTCGGCCCAGCCATTTCCCGCTCCCAGATTGATTTTCAGACAGAATTCATCCTTACGCATTATTGCCGCGGCCTCGGCCTCCAGGCCGAACATCCGCCCGTTTTTCACCAGTGCCGCGCCGTCGAAGGAAATGTCTACCTCTTCCGGGTTAAACTCGGCCGGGCTTTTACCCAGGGCCATCATGATACGCCCCCAATTGGGGTCTTCGCCGTAAAGGGCTGTCTTGACCAGGGGCGAATTGGCCACGCTCATGGCCGCCGTCTTGGCCTGGTTGTCATCCACGGCTCCGGTAACTACCACGTTGACCAATTTTGTAGCGCCTTCACCATCAGCCACGATCAGCCGGGCCAGACCGGATAAAACCTCTGTCAAGGCTCGCTCAAAGCGCTTCAGACCATCCGGATTATCGCGGGTTATTGGATTGAAACCGGCTCTGCCGCTGGCCATCACCAGTATCGTATCGTTTGTCGAAGTATCACCATCGATGGTGATCCGGTTAAACGTGCTTTCCGTAACCTGCCTCAAAATATCCTGGAGAATTTCCGCTGAAATGGCCGCGTCTGTCAGAACGAAGCAGAGCATGGTGGCCATGTCCGGGGCGATCATACCGGCGCCCTTGGCTATTCCGGCTATTTTAAACGGCTTTCCCTCGATCTCCCCCGAGGATTGGACCATTTTTGGCTTGGTATCCGTGGTCATAATGGCTTCGGATACTTCAGCCAACCCCTCTCCGGACAGTTCGGCGACGAGCCCCGGGACGGCATTTTTATAAGCCTCTATATTCAGCGCCTCGCCGATCACTCCGGTAGACGCCAGCAGAACCTCCTCTTCTTTGCATCCCAGTTCCCCGGCCACGGCACGGGCGCACGCGGAGGCGGCCGTCATCCCCTCGGGACCGGTGCAGGCATTCGCCTGGCCGCTATTTACGGCAATAGCTCGCGCGTAACCGCTTTTGACTTGTTCCCGCGTCCATAATACCGGCGCGGCCTGTACACTGTTGCGAGTAAACACCCCAGCCACGGTCACGGGTTCGTCCGCGGCTATCAGACCTAAATCGAGACGGTCTTTATAGCGTATGCCCGCGGCCATGGCCGAACTTTTAAAACCTGAGATTTCCATAATCTTTTTTAACCCACGGCCCTAAGCGTCGGCCGGCCTCCTCGAGGTGGTAACCTCTAAACGTTACGGCCGCAGCATTTCTTGTATTTTTTCCCGCTTCCACAGGGACAAGGTTCGTTACGGCCTATTTTTTTACCTTCCCTTCTGACCGTGGCCTGTTGTTCAGCCTCACCGTGTGAAAGTTGCATCTCCCGCGGTTCCCGCGATACTCTGGATAATGCCGATCCCCGGTCAATATGAATGTGAAACAGAAAGGATATGGATTCGGACTGAACCCTCTCTACCATGTCTAAAAACATATCGTATCCTTCCTTTTGGTACTCCCGCAGAGGGTCCCGCTGACCATAGCCCCGCAGGCCTATGCCCTCTTTCAGATGATCCATGCTTAAAAGATGATCTTTCCACTGGTTGTCCACACTCTGGAGAAGGATGAATCGTTCCAGCTCGTACATGGTCTCGGCGCCGAATTCTTCTAGTTTGGCCTCATACGCGGAATGAATTTTCTCCAGCATCATTTCCCGAAGACTCTCCTGGGTCAGTTCCTCAACGTCCGTTATTTTTAAACGCAGACCGAACAATTCGAAAAAGCTGTCATCAAGGGCCTTGAGTTCCCATTCCTCGGGATAGGATTTTTCGTCGGTGAAGGAGGTTATTAATGGTTCGACCCGGTCCTCGATCATCCGCGAGATTTCTTCTTTCAAGTTTTCCCCGGCCAGGATGTTCCGGCGCTGGCTGTAAACTACGTCCCTTTGCCGGTTCATGACATCGTCGTATTCCAGCAGATGTTTCCTGATGTCGAAGTTGTGGCCCTCGACCTTAGCCTGGGCGCTTTCAATGGCCTTTGAGACCAGCTTGTGTTCAATGGGCTCGCCTTCACTCATACCAAGTCGGCCCATAACGCCCTGGATTCGTTCAGCGCCGAATATCCTCAGAAGATCATCCTCCAGGGAGAGGTAGAATCTCGAGGAGC
Source organism: Candidatus Adiutricales bacterium (assembly GCA_036480955.1). GTDB lineage: Bacteria > Desulfobacterota > Desulfarculia > Adiutricales > JAFDHD01 > JAZGHI01. The sequence goes on along the minus strand of JAZGHI010000327.1, from coordinate 315 downwards.
CCGGATCACCCTGCCGGCCCGAACGGCCCCGCAGCTGATTGTCAATTCGTCTGGACTCATGACGTTCAGTCCCCAGGATATGTAATCCTCCACGTTTGGCGACTCCGTCCCCCAGGACGATATCCGTTCCCCGGCCGGCCATGTTGGTGGAAATAGTCACCACGCCCGGTTGTCCGGCCTGGGCTACAATCTCGGCCTCCTTTTCATGATGCTTGGCGTTGAGTACCGAATGGGTGATACCTTTTCGCTTGAGCATGTTGTGAAGCAGTTCTGACTTCTCGATAGAAATGGTACCGACCAGAACGGGTCTGCCCT
>JAZGHI010000326.1:0-8898 GCA_036480955.1 Candidatus Adiutricales bacterium | reverse complement strand
ATGAACCAGGGCCCCGGTCACATTAATGAGAGTTTCTTTACCGTCTCTGATGCGTTTGAAAAACCGCACATATTGGCGGGCGTTTTCCTTTTTCGCAAAATGAACGAAAAATTTGCCGACCACCTCTTCATTTTTATGTCCCAGGATCTGTTCCCAGGCTGGATTGACATAGCTGAAGGCGCCATTCTGATCCAGAGTATAAATAATCTCGGGCGAGTTTTCAGTCAATGACCTGAACCGCTGTTCGCTGTCCCTGAGGGCCACTTCCGTCTGACGATGCTCGATTATTTCCTGGCGTAATTCTTCATTTGTGCTGGCCAGTTCCGAAGTCCGGTCCATGACCCTTTGTTCTAATTCGCGGTTGGCGGCGTTGACTTTTTCCCGTTCGGTTTCCAGGAGACGGACTTGTAAAAAATCCTTTCGTGAAGAAAATTCTATGGAATAGCAGGCCACCATCCCGATAAAATTACCGGCCAGAAAGAAGAAATTATTATTGACCAGGATAGACATCGGAGTGTCGCTTAAACCGATCGCCGCCAGTTCGTAGGCGATTACAATCGTCCAGCCTATGGCGGTGGCCCAAATGAATCTCAATTTGAAAAAGGTATATCCGAAAAAGAGGACAAGAATCAAGCCGGCATAGTACGAATAATTACCCGGAAAAGGGGCGATCAGTACCATGGCTATGACGCCCAAACCAGCAAGAAGAACAACCGCCGCGGCGCAAAGCTGCATCAATTTTTTGAAGTGTCTGGAAAAAGAGAACAGGAAAATGGAGATGGCGAAGGGTATAAAAATCGCGTATCTTATGAACCACAGCTTGTTTTTTACATCAGGGACCAGCCAGGCGTCAAGCAGCCCGAATATTCCATAAAAAAATATGGCCAGTAATATGGCCATTCGGATATGTTTTAATGAGTTTTGGAAATATACTTCCAGGAAGTCATCTTCAAGGCTCCCTGAAAAAGATAAGTTCCACCAACTGATGCTGATCGAATCAAAGGGGGAAATGTCTATTTTTATGCCCATAAATCAAACCCCAACACGTTTCCGGAACGAAGTTCCGGCGCGTATTTTTTATTTGGCCTTCTTAACTACGACGAGGGTGATATCGTCATACTGTTCTTCCTGGAAGGCCGTAAGCTCTTCGATTATTTTGCTGCTGATTTTATTCACCGGTAAGTTGGCGTACTGGTCCAAAGCCTGTTCAAGACGCCGCTGGCCGAACATCTCACCGTTTTTATTAACGGCCTCGGTGATACCGTCCGTGAATAACAGGACCACGTCCCCTTTTTCAATCGTGACTTCGATGTCCTTCAAATGGCCGCTTATATCGTCCACCACGCCTAGCCAGGTGCCCTGGGTGGGGATGGCCTCGGTGGAATTCAACGCGGACCGGTAGATTAAGATATCCTGGTGCTTGCCGGCTACAGTCATTTGTGAGTCGCGGAAACAGATGGCGGACATGGTCATGTAGTGGTCTGAGCCTAACCGGGCGATATTCTCCTTTATCACTGAATTAACCGCCGCTAGCACGGACGATGGTTGGCGGACACCGGATTCATTGACCAGCGTGAGTATACTGGTCTGGGCCATCATCATTATTAATCCTGAATCCACGCCGTGGCCGGAAACATCACCGATGGTTATCCACTTATCGCCATTGGCCGACTCTATAATGTCATAATAATCCCCGCCGACCTCTTTAGCCGGGTACATAACCGAGGCGATTTCCAAATCGTTTAACTCAATCTGATCCGGCAGGAGAGCCGTCTGAATCCTTTTGGCGATCTCCATCTCGCTCCAGAGAGAATCCCGGGCTTTCTGCAATTCTATGCGCAGGAAAAATTCCTGCTTCACCAGCCTGTGTTTGACGTAATTGATACCCACGGCCATGAATCCGGTGGAAAAAAGGAAGAAGAGATTGTTTATCAGGATAGTGGTTTCAAAGGGCTGCCGGATTATCAGATTGGCGGCCAGGTACATGGCGATAACCAGACCGGTGTTTATGGCGGTGTGTATGGCCGACCAGGGAAGAAGAAGATTGACACCGATGATGACCAGGTTTAATCCGGCGTAATAGCTGGAATCAAACCCGCCGAGATCGACCGTCATAAAAGTGATGATCCCGCCGGCCATTAAAGTGACAAAATATCCGTGGTAAAAGGACCGGTTACTCGGCTTGGTATGACGAATTATAAAGAATTGAATGAGGACTATAATGGTGCAAGACAACCGATAGAGGCCAAAACGCTGTAAAAGCTCTCCAGGCATTATAAAAAAATCCAGGATAAAAAAGGCGGGGACCAGGGTATAGGCGAAAGTGGTGAGCGTCTTTAGCCAATCGTGAATAACACCGTTTAGATAATCCTGGAAATTTTCCGTTACGACTTGAGCCTCTTCATTTTTTTGGATTCTGTTGATGCTCATCTTTTTTCCCTCAAAGACAACCGTGGCGCCATTACTCAATAAGGACTTACTATCTGCTGCTCCGAATTATTCTCCGGTGAATGAAATTCCTATTTCAATCTCATTTTAATTTTTTTACGTTAAGAAACATTTGACTCCTTGTATCTTCAAAAAAAACATTTATCTCGGCCGAATTTGTATCAGGCACCAGCTCCCTAAAATCTTCTTCAGTCCGGTAGTAAAGAACCCAGTCAAGCCAGTACTCCATGTATACCTTGCTGGGATTGGAAACGTGGAAGTTCCCAATAATCATCTCACCTCCGGGGGCCAATAACTCGTATATCTTTCCGAGTACGGCTTTAGCCACCGGTGGGGTGAGGTAATCAAAGAGTCCCATGGAATAAATGAAGTCGAATTGTCCCCATTTCCCCCTGAGCCTGGGAGCGGCTAACATGGTCCGGACGGAATCGTTCAAGTATTCTACGTTTATCCTCGTACCCTGACTCTTTTCCTTCTGGTAAATGATATCGGCCGCGTCCAGCAGCGCCTGGCGGTCCTGATCGAATAAGGTAAAATGGTATTTGCCGCAATCCTCTTCGGTCAAAAGGATGTCATCCAGCTCTGCCGCCGTCCCGCAGGCCATGGAAAGAACTCGTAACCTCTTACCCGGGGAAGGGTTGAACTTCTCAGCCAACTCTCGAAAATATCCGGTGACCAGTTTTCTTCGGTTTCGCACCGCCTGGGCCGCGGGGTGTTCGCAGGGGTGCTTGTGCATCAGTTTTTCAAATGTGGAATCTCCCTGATAATCGTTCTGGTAAAGCATGGTCATCATTTCCGAATCGCCGCTGTACCCTCGGGGCTTCAAGTTGGTGCGAGCCATTAACTTGGAACTTAAAATGTAATAAAAAAGCTGTTTTCTAAAATAGAAACCATGCCGCTCGTGTTCTTCCGGACTGAAATCGGCCACCAGGTTCTCAAGTTCCACGAGTCTCGTATCTAGATAGTTAAAGAACCGCCGGCCTTCAGTATAAATAATCGCCTTCTGGATCATTTTCCGTATGTTTTCCGGTTCATCCTGGTGTTCGGCGTCAACGGCATCGAACTGGACCTTATACAGACATAAATCGTAGGTCAAATCAGCCGTGTAATTCTTAAACGCCTGGCTGATCTTGTCCTTGTAAGGCAAGACCAGAGGAAGATTCAAAAAGGCGCTCTGCAGCTTAACAACCTCATGGCCATACAGAAGACTCTCGACATCATAAATATCGCGTATAAATATGAGCCGGCCGGCGTAACCCTCTATATTGGCCTCGGAAACCAGTCGGCAGGAACCCACATCTATCTTCTCGCCCTTGATATCAATAATCAGTTTAGAGAATTCCTGGCCATCCACGAAGCTTTGTGAGTCGGGGAAACGAACCCACAGGGAATATTTTGAAGAATAGCTGGCTAGAGCCGGTATCGTTTCACCGGCCATTATCAAACTGACTTCTATTTCAATTGGTTCCCGATCCATTCTTATAGGCCTTCTATATCGACCCTCTTATCTTCCGTAATAAAGATCTCCAACGCCGAGAAATTCAATTCCTGCCATTTAAGCGATTTATCATAGAGGATCGTCACCCGGATAGTTCCTCGCTTGGCTCGTTCCAGGACCTTAATTATGGGTGTGATGGTGGATGAATTCAGGTAAGCCAATTTCCGAAAATCCAGGATAATCTCCTTTTTTCCGCTGACGCTCTTATCAAGAACGCTGGCCAGAATTGGGGTAATAAATTTACCCGGATTACGATCAATACTCTTACCGGTCCAACATACATTGATTGACTCTGATTTTTCTTCGACCGCTATCTCCAGCAGATTCGAGACAAACTGTTTTGTATTCATTACCTGCCCGCTTCTCTTTCAAAAAAACTCGAAATGACCGATACACTCAATAAACCGTCTTCGCTTACGAAAAAATCGATGATCCCTCTGCCTTCGTAGGCCATTCTTACCAGACCTAAACCACTCTCCTCATCAGCAATGGGTTTCTTGGCAATTTCCTTGAGTTTATCCAGATAGGCCTCAAAAGGGTCCTGGTACCCTCGAATCCACTGAATGGTCCTGTCCAATTTTTTCAAATTATTATACGTCGAACTATCGACCGGATTCGAAACCTCGACTGTTATCACTTTCCGGCCTACCTGGATATTCACCGAGACCTGTCCCTCCGGCTGAACGAAATGACCGTACTTGATCGCGTTCTCAATTAGTTCACTCACAATCATGGTGAGCGCGTTAACCGTGTCCGTCGAAAACCTATGGCCCTCAAGAAACTTGCTGCTTTCAAGCCGTATGGGCTCGATCTCTTTCCAGTCAGGTTTAAGCTCAAGGTGTATAGATTTCTGCATGATCTTCTCTATCTTAAAATATAACAAATCCTATCTCGGATATTTAAACTTCGATCAGGGTAATCTTAGGAACATTGATGACTGAAAAACGTTTCACCCATCTCCCTGTCTGTCTAAAAAACCATGTATTTTAACCACTCGTGCAGAACTGGCGCGTCAAGATATTCTGATCAAAAAGGCCCTGTAACGTCTGGTCTCTATGTATCAATTAATATGTTTTATGCATATCTAGGCCTTAATGTCAAGCAATTTAATGAAATTTGGTATAATATTGATATAATTTATTATTAAATACACCTATATTTGATAAATTTGTTATTATGCCTCTGGCTAGTGGCGGTCTCACCGGATGAGAATTATATAAAATCGTTTAAATTCAAGGCGTTGGACAGATTTCCGCCTTACCCGGCTCTATCAGCTCACAGGTTTCTAAACCGGCAAATTGATGGATCTACAAGCGAAACGCCTACGCGATCCCTCAAAAATCCTGGAAAAATACACCATATATAGTTATTAATTCTTGACCTGGCACAAATTATAGTGTATTAAAAAAAAAAGATGCATTTACATGTAAACCCAGCCTTTAGCTATAAGCTTTGGCGTTGAGATCCTCATAGATCCTTTTGAAAAAAGGGGCTATAATTAAGAGCATGATTTATCCACCTGAAGACGACTTTAAAAACATCCTGGAAAAAAAGAATTTTCTCGAACAGATTAGGGGAAACGATGAGATCGCCCGGAAATATTTCGAGATCGAGATCGATCTCTTACCTCTTACAAATTATAAGAGCCTGTTTGAAACATTAATCAAAAGGCTCGATGAAGCCTTTAATATACCTTACATCTGGATTTCGTTGATAAATCAATCTGATAAGGCCGATCTAATTCGGATCCTGTCTTCTTCAGATTTCCTGAGGCCTAGATTAAACATGGTTGAGGAAAACGTGTTCAGGGAAATTTTCCAGGACAACGACGCTCCGATACTTTTTAATGATGATTCAAAAGCCTTTGACCGGCTTTATCCCAAAGGTGAGAAATACTCCATAAAATCGGCCGCTTTGGCCCCCTTGTTTTTCGGCGGAACGGTGATCGGCAGTCTGAATCACGGTGACCCGGTCGAGGACCGATATCTCCCGGAAATGGACACTACCCTGCTTGAGCAGTTGACCAAAGTTGTGTCCACCTGCCTGTCCAATATCGCCGCGTATGAAGAGCTCAAATTAAACGCCTCCAGGGACTATTTAACCGGCCTTTTAAACCGCAGGGTCATGGAATCGGCCCTGGATCGAGAATACAAACGTGCTCTCCGGTACAGCAACTCCCTTTCACTGGTCATTCTCGACCTGGATGATCTTAAATTGATAAACGACAGTTATGGGCATGGTGCCGGCGATGAGGTTCTCAAGTATCTGGGACGAAAACTTCTCGAAATGAGTCGTGAGACGGACATAGTGACTCGCTTTGGAGGGGACGAATTCGTTCTAATCCTTCCGGGCACAAGCTCGCTTGAAGCCAGGGAAAAAACAGAGCATTTGAAAGGATTTTTTAAGGATAATCCGGTACGGTTCGATGAAACCGCTTTAACCATTTCGTTCAGCTACGGAATCGCTGAAATTCGGGATGAAACGGTTCATGATCCGGCCTCCATGCTCAAGCAGGCCGATTTGTTGCTTTATGAGGCCAAGAAAGATAAGAATAAAACCGCCCGGATTATCCAGTTGAAACGCTGAGATCTCCGCCAGGAAAATCCTCGGAAAATCTGATGCCGATGTGTCTAACCATCAAAAGTAATAACCAAAGATGAGACTTCTGCAAAAGGTCGTCTTGTGGCCGCCTTATAGCAATTTACGTAATTTTGAGATAGTATAAAGAGTGAAGAGACTTCTTCCTTGGTTCGTTAAACGCGTTGGCTGGATAACCTTGGAAACAGAATCAGCAACTATTTAAAAGTAGCGTGTAATTAGTTTACCATAATGAGTTTAAGCCGGGGGCCATTAAATGGCCCCCGTTTTAGATAATCCTTCTATAAAAGACTCTTGATTATTAATGAAATCAATTTTGTCTGGCCTTTAACCCGGAAAAATTTACATCACGGTTTGAGTAGAGGAAATAGCCTCGGTGGGCAAGAGAGCCATGTGCGCCACAATGTCCGGGGCAGATCTCCAGGCGATACAATTAAAAAACTTTTCCGATTTTGACCAATCTTGTGTATAATTGACATGCTTGTATCACCGGCATTATTTTAAATACACTGGACATCGTCTGCAGGGTCTGTCTGCAGCGTTTTCTGAAGGCTATTCTAAAAGGGAGTCGATTTTAAGACGGCCCCCGTTGCCTCCGGCGGCTTAGAACATGGCTTTCCATGAATATTCAAAGCAATCAGGTTCCGGCCTCCCGTTGAAAATACAGTTATTTAGAGGGTATAATAAGGCTCGCCAATGGGTAACTGAATCTGGAGAAGACGGGTATAGACTTGGTCATGAAGTTCGAGTACACTATCGATCCGTACGCGAATCTAATTCGGATAAAGTGTTCGGGGAAGGGGAATGTGCAAGCCTGGATTGAGCACGGTGATAAAGTACATTCCGACCCGCTTTTTAGATCCGGAATGAATACACTAGCGGATTTTTCTGAGGCTGAGTTAGAGTACAGTTATGAAAGGGCCTTAAAGTTTAAGGAATATGTAAGCGGCCTAGAAACCCTGAGAGGGAAATGCAAGCGGGCTGTCAGCGCTCCCTCCCCGGAAAGTCAAAATGCTATCAAGCTTGTCGAAATGATTCTGGATAGCCCGTTCATTAAAGTGCGTTTATATGATAACATCGAAGAGGCTGAAAAGTGGCTGAGAGAGTCTGTGGAGGGCAAGTTGTGGATCTAATCATGAAGTTGTAAATGAAGTTAAGTAAAGACCGATACTCAAGAAAAGAAACGAAAGGAAAACGTTAATGGGTTTCTCGGAACTATTGTTGAAAAGACGATCTATCAGGGATTTCAAGGATAAGCAAGTGCCCTTGGAAATGGTCAACGAGATCATTGAGGACAGCATTAAGGCCCCAAATTCACAGAACCTGCAACCATGGAGTTTTATCATCGTTCAAGACAAAGACTTGATGAAGAAGCTTTCTGATTCGAGTAAGGCAGCCATGATCGAGGATATCGAGAAAGAAGGTAATCCAGCCAGGTTGGAATTCGCGAGTCGGCTAAAGAACAATGACATGAACGTCTTCTACAACGCTCCGTGTCTGGTGTACGTTGTGGGGAAGGAAGGCGTTCGGAGTCTGAATGTCGATGTGGGTCTCCTGGCCGCCTATTTCATGCTCTCGGCCTCATCAAGAGACCTTGGAACATGCTGGATCGGAATGGGATCGCACGTGCGGGACAAAGAACTGCTTGACACCATAGGGCTGCCCGATGGCTACAGGATCGTGGCGCCGATTATTTTGGGCTATCCCAAAGGGAATATACCCGACATGAATCCAAGGAGGGAACCGGACATACTAAAAGTTGTTACTTAATAATCACCCTTAAAAAAGGAGTACACCATGCCCAAGAAGAAGGAGATTGACTCAAAAGCGTTGATTAAAGCCGTAGAATCAGGTCTTACGAGAAAGAAGATCATGGCTCAGTTTGGTTTTAAGATTCCAGGACAGGTAACGACATACTACCTTGACGCCCTGATAGAAGCAGGCAGGGCCAGGGGCATCGTCGGCCGTCCGCCGAAAGCTGCCGGGAAGGAAGAAACCGTAAAGGTAAACCAGAGAGGCAGCATCTCAGTGCCAAAAGAAATGATTGAACGGATGGGTTTTAAGGAAGGCGACAGGTTCCAGGTTGGCAAGACCAGGGCCGGAATTATCTTGAAGACAAAATGAAATGAGCGGCTGATTTCTTTCAATTATTACGCCGGCGGCTCAGACGACTTGAACAAGTCGTCTGAGCGCCGAAGGCACAAGAAGTTCAGGTTAGAGGCGTGACCCTCTTCCCCCACAGTTATTTTTACCAGATACCATTTTGCAGAATTGTTTGGTGCGCACTGCGCACCAAACAGAAAATTTTATGGGCGTTACGTTTTGCGGTGCGCACTGCCTTACTCTTGCCGGGC
>JAZGHI010000325.1:0-9322 GCA_036480955.1 Candidatus Adiutricales bacterium | reverse complement strand
GAAAGCTTGAACTCAAATCCCAAATGGTGGTGCTGGCCTCAGCCATGGTCACGGCGAAGGGCGATGCCACGCCTCAGATTTTTAAGGTTCCGGTTAATGATGACGGGTTTTATGTTGAGGCCCACGCCAAGCTTAAGCCGGTAGATTTTGCCACGGACGGTGTCTTTGTCTGCGGCCTGGCCCATGGGCCTAAACCGGTTGATGAAACAATCGTCCAGGCCCAGGCGGCCGCGGCTCGGGCCGTAACCATACTGAGTTCAGACACCACCCTCGTGGGCGGGGTTGTGGCGGAGATTAATCTGGCCAGGTGTACGGGCTGCGGTGTTTGCGTGGAGGCCTGCGCGTACCAGGCCATAAGTTTAAATGAGGACAACAAGGCTGTAGTGAATGAATCCCTCTGCAAGGGCTGCGGCACCTGCGCCGCCTCCTGCCGGTCCGAGGCGGCTGCCTTGAGAGGATTCACCAATGCGGCTATTTTTTCTCAGATAATGGCTTCGTAATGCCCTCGAAGTATTCATGGTCACATAATACTTAGGTACCATATCTTTAGGCCAAAGGCAGGGTCATGACCCAAAACAATGATGCGCTGAATTCTGAACAGACTCCAGACCAGGTACCGGCTCCCGGAAGGAGTGGATGGCTTTACTTTTTTGTCGGTCTAGCCCTGGTTATGGTCATTGGATGGGTTGTTTGGCCCAAGCTGTTTTACGCAAAAAAAACCCAGCCGTTTCCGTTTAAACACGAGGTCCACACGGTCAAGGGCAAGAAAGATTGCACCGAGTGCCATTTTTTCGAGAAAGAGGGCAGATTCTCGGGCACGCCGGATTTTTACTTTTGCCCCAAGTGCCACCTGAAAGACAAGCCGCAAAATAAGGACAACAAAAACGAGAAGGCTTTTATAGAAGAATACTATACTGACGACGGCCGGCTCAAAAAATTCCCGCCGCCGTGGTACATATATTCAAAACAGCCGGACAATGTTTATTTTCCTCATTTGCCCCATGTAAAAAGGGCTCGTATAAGGTGTGAGTACTGCCATGGAAACCACAGCAAGACAGCCGAACTTCCCCCTTATTATGAAAACCGGCTGACAAGCTACAGCCGGAATGTTTGGGATAATTTGAAAATGACCGATTGTACCAGCTGTCACACTAGCTGCGCCGAGTGTCATACCGAGAAAAAGCAGGCCGAAAATAATGCCTGTTTTACCTGCCATAAATAAAGGGCGTCCAGAATGCCGGCCAGAGGCCGGAGCCAGACGTTTTTGCGTTCCCCGGCGGGAGAGGCTCAAACTGCAAAAAGCGAAGGGTTGTTTGCTGAAACATAAATGCTAAATTCCACAGATTTCAGTGGCTTGAATTGAAGTTCATTAGAATTAATGGGACGGAGCGGGAAGAGGTAGCCTAAATGAAGTTGGATCGAAGAGGGTTCATTAAATTCGCCGTGGGCGCGGCTGCGGGTATACCCCTGACCCCACTGCCTTGGAAGCTTATGGACGACGTCTCAATCTGGACCCAGAATTGGTCTTGGCTTCCCCGTTTACCCCGGTATCCGAAAATCTCATACGCCAAAACTGTTTGCACTCTTTGTGAGGGTGGATGCGGGATTAAGGTCCGGTTAGTAGGCAAGGAGAAGTCGATCAAGGTAGAGGGCATGGAAACGGCCCCGGTGAATAAGGGCAGGCTGTGTCCTATAGGCGCGGCCGCTCCGCAATACCAATACACCCCGGCCAGGGTTAAAGGCCCGATGAGACGGAAAGGCGACCGTGGTACTGGTGATATGGTGCAGGTTTCCTGGGCGGAAGCCCTGCGGGAATGCGGTTCCCGGTTGTCGGAATTGAGGAAAAAGGGTCAGGCCCACACCGTGGTTATGATCAGCGGCCGTAGGAATACCCTTTGCCGGACCCTGGCCGAATATTTTTTTGAGGTCTACGGCTCGCCGAATCTGGTGGATATGCCTTCACTGGCCGTGGGGCGGGATTTCGCCGACATGGCACAGTTCGGACGTAAACAGGATGTGGGTTACGACCTGGAGAACAGTGACTTTATTTTAAGCTTCGGATGCTCGGTCATAGAGGGCTGGGGTTCCCCGGTCCGGTCCATTCGGGTTTTCAGTGACAGGCGGACGAATAACAGCAAGCTGGTACAGGTCGATACCTATGCTTCGCTGACTGCCTCCAAGGCTGATGAATGGGTGGCCATCCGGCCGGGTTCGGAAACCGCGCTGGCCTTGGGTCTGGCGCATGTTCTTATCAAACAGGGTCTTTATAACCGCCCCTTTGTTGAAAGACATACCTCCGGTTTCGATGAATTCAAGGCCATGATTCTCGATGAGTACTCACCGGATAAGGTGACGGCCATTACCGGCGTACCTGAAGGAAAAATCATTAAACTGGCCAAGGAGTTCGCTAAAGCGAAATCACCTCTAGCCATAGCCGGTTCGGGCCGAGGCGACCAGCCCAGTCCGGTTTACGAACTCATGGCCGTACAAACCTTGAACGCTTTGAAAGGAAACATCAACCAGAAGGGCGGAGTCATAATCCGCAAGGACGTGCCTATCACTCCCTGGCCGGGGCCGGGACAGGATAAAGCCGCGGAAAGAAGCTTAAGCTTTCCACGGCTGGATCAGGCCGGTAGTGATAAATATCCACTCACCGGAAGCCTGTTAGCGGATCTCGTTACTTCTATTAATGAAACAGGCTTATATCCTGTTAACGCGCTGATCATCGACCAGGCCGATCCGGCCTTCTTTGGAGCGGATCCCGAGGCTTTTCGCGCGGCCCTTAAAAAGATACCGTTTGTGGTCAGCCTTTCGACTATGATGGATGACACCGCTTCTCTGGCCGACCTGGTTTTACCTGAAAGTTCCCACTTTGAAGGCCCGGTAGACGTGGTGAACCCTCCCACACTTCCTTACCCGCTGTTCGGTGTGGCCGGACCGGTTATTCCTCCGGACCGTTTCGACACCAGGCCCGTGGGAGATATCTACCTGGGACTGGCCAAGGCTATGGGCGGGAATGTATCCAAGGCCATACCCTTTAAGAGTCATCGGCATATGCTGGCCTACAGCGTGACTGGTTTATACAAATCCAAGCGGGGCAGGCTGGCGGATTGGCAGGAGGAGCCTGAGTTCAAAGGGGGCCCGGAAAACCAAGAACCGCCGCAGCCAATAAAAACCAGGAAGGCTTTTTTTGAGGGCCTGGCCGACGGTCTGTACTGGTATGACCCTGATATCGATTACAATAATTTAAAGGGCGCTTTTCAGACTCCATCAAAGAAGTTCGAATTCGTCAGTTTGTCTCTGAAGCGCTCCTTAAGTAAATTCATTGAAAGCAAACCGGAAATGACGATCCGGGGCAGCCTGGGGTTGACCAAAAGCCTGGATCAGATTCCTATACCCCACTATGAGCCAGTCGTGCCAACTGAAAAGTCAGCCAAATATCCGCTGCTTTTAATTCCAGCAGAGCAATTCAAGATAGTTAGCGGATCTTTGGGCAACGCCCCCTATCTGACCAAATTAATTGAAGATATAACTCTGAAAGGAAACGACCTCGTGGTTGATATCCACCCGCAAACAGCCGATACCGTGGGCTTAAAAGAGGGAGACCGGGCCTGGTTAAAGACGGAAAAGGGTGAATTAAAGGTTATGATTCATCTATTTGAAGGCATCCGACCCGAAGTGGTCTCCGCTCCCATCGGACTCGGCCATAAAGGGTTCGGGTACTATCTGGAGGGAAAAGGAGTCAATCCCATGGAAATCGTGGTGGCCACGGCCGATCCGCTCTCGGGACAGATGCTGTGGCGGGGAAGCCGCGCCAGTCTGACCAAGGTAAGAGGAAAGCGATGAGTTACCTCGACCGGACAATAGGAATTAAATACGGTATGGTCATCGACCTGGACAGGTGCACCGGCTGCGGAACCTGTTCCCTAGCCTGCATGGCTGAGAATAATATATATACTCTGAAAGACGAGAGTGACAAGCTGCGGTCCATCACCTGGATGAGGATTTACCGCATCGAGAACGGGAAACAATTCCCTGACACAAGAGTATCTTACATTCCCAGACCCTGTATGCAATGCGACTATCACACCCCCTGCGTGCCCGTCTGTCCGGTTGAGGCCACGACCAAGGATGAAGTTGGCGGCATTGTCAGCCAGATTGTTTCACGGTGTATCGGTTGCCGGTACTGCATGGCCGCCTGTCCATATCATGTTCGCTATTTTAATTGGTTTGATCCCTGGCCTCTTTATAAAAAACACGTAGAGCAGATGACTGACGGTCTCAATCCGGATGTCTCTCCCCGAATGCGGGGCGTGGTGGAAAAATGCGTTTTTTGCCATCACCGGTTGATGGCGGCCAGGGAAAGGGTGTTTGCCGAGGAGAAGAAAGAACTGCCTAAAAAAGGCTTCATGCTCGAGAAGGATAAGGACATGGCCAAGGGTCAAGAAGATGAGGGCCCTGACGGAAAAAAGAAATCCCCCCTCGAGCAATACCGAATGAGTGAACCGCTTGATATACCGGAAGACTACTACGTTACGGCCTGCGCTCAAGCTTGTCCGGCCGAGGCCATTATGTTCGGGGATTTAAATAATCCTAAACACCGGGTACATACGATACTCAAGGATAGAAAAAAGCATGCCTTCCGGCTGCTGGAAAAATTGGGTACGGATCCAAAAGTCTATTACCTCTCAAGCTCGGATTGGATCCACAAGAAAGCTGATAATTTCCTCGACACACCCAAGGGTAACGGTTACTAGCGAGCGGTTGATTCTCTTTTTTCATGAAAAGCTGTTCGTAGAAGGAACTTAATAATAATTCTAATGATTTTAACTGCTTGCGATAAAGTTCATTAGAAGGTGAGATTATGGATTCAGAACTAATACCTCAAGACCTCGCCAGAACATCGGCCAAAAACTTTTACCTCTGGCAACTCCCCTGGCTGGGCTTACTCGCCTTCGGTTTAATTGGGGCCTTTTTTGTTCTGTTTTTCGGCCTGAATCAGACCGGGATGAACGATTATTTCGCTTTTGGGCTCTGGATCGTCTTCGATCTTGTGGTCATAGCGCTGGGAGCCGGCGCGTTTTTTACCGGTTTCCTTCTTTATATCATTGGCAGGGATGAGCTCAAATCCATAATCAGCCTGGCGGTGGTTATTGGTTTTATCTTCTATTCCAGCGCCCTGGCTCTGCTGGCCATTGACATTGGCCAACCGGCCAGGTTCTGGTTTATACTCTGGCACGCCAACGTGCACTCCATGCTGACCGAGGTTTCGTTCTGCATCACGATCTATTTCATGGTCCTGGCCATCGAGTATATCCCCATCGTCCTGGAAAACCGTAAGTTGAACAAGGTCCCCGAATTCCGATTCTTCGCCCACAATCTCCATGAGACCATGTTTATATTCGCCGCCGCCGGAGCATTTCTGTCGTTCTTCCACCAGGGTTCGCTGGGCGGCATGTTCGGAGTTTTGCAGGCCCGTCCCTTTGCCGGCCGGGCTATGTTCTCCATCTGGCCCACCACGTTTCCGTTGTTTATCATATCCGCCGTGGCCGCCGGACCGTGTTTTACCCTGCTCATCGCCAGCCTGATGGAAAAAGCAGGAGGCAAACGCCTTGTAAAAGATAACGCTAAGCAATTGCTGGCCAGAATATCGGGAGCGGTTCTGGCGGTATACATTGTGCTCAAGCTTATCGACACAATCGCCTGGATATATGGACCGGCCCAGGCGGCCGGCTTCACCCTGGGGGATTTTTACCGGGCCGGGCCTTACGGTATCTGGCTCTTATACCTGGAGCTTGGAATTTTAGGCATTCTACCGGCTATCATGTTAAATATTCCAGCCGTCCGCAGGAATAATTCGGGGCTTATCATCGCCAGCCTGCTCACTTGTGCCGGCGTTGTGGTAAATCGGTTTGTCATGGTAGTGGAGACACTGGCCATCCCCGTGCTGCCTTTTGAAAAATTCGTCGGGTATTTACCCACTTGGCAGGAGTGGGCCATTACGCTAGGCGTCGTCGGTTACGCCGGTCTGATATTGAGCCTTTCCTATCGTTATCTTCCGGTATTCCCGAATGAGAAGGAGCTTAACGACTAGTAAATCTCTTTCAAACAGAATGCCCGAGAGAGAAAAATCAGGATAAAAGAAACCCCCATCACGTCATCGGTCGATGGGGGTTCATTATTTAAGTCAGGTATGGCTTTAAGTTAGTCCATGGCCTCATGCTCTTCCAGGTTTCTTAAGGTGCGGCGGAAAGCCGTGATCAAACCCGCGGCCAGGACGCCCAGAACAATATAGGTTGCTCCCATGAATATCAATCGTGTAATTTCCCAATCCCATTCAAAAACGATAGGCAGCATAACCATTCCTCAGCTTTCATAATAGCGCGTAACACGCAACAATAACCTAGCCTGTCCAACGTCCGCCTGTCAAGAAATTTTAGATAGTTTTATATATTTTTTCGCTTATTTTTATGGTCCAGATAATTTGAAGACATAGGATTTAAGCGTAAATGTTTATTCGAGACCCGTTCTTACTCGAATCGAAAGAAGAAGCAGCTTTCCCTGAAAACACGGCGTAATCATGATAGGTTGGTGATTTGGAGTCAAAAAATATAAGTCTGGTTGGTAACAGGCCGTTTGATTCCGGTTTTTCATCCGTTTGCTCAGTCCGTTCCTCTTCTTTCATTCTGGCCATCTCAGCCCTGGCTTGATTTTCCATCCGTGACGCGCTGGCCGCCACCTGCCGGTCTTTGGGTGAGGGATTTGCCGGGGCCAGGGCGGCCCTACGGACAGTTCGGGCTTTCCTTACGGTTGCATCGGGGTCACCGGGAACGGGTGACGAGTCTATGCTCACTTCACCTCCGACGGCGTATTGTCTGCCATCGGGTCCGGTCTGGTAACTATACCTGGCTCCGCCCCTTACAAAACTGCCTCCAACAGCCCGGTGCGCTTGTTCATGGCTTCTAACCTCCCGGTCGCGTGTCCTCAGGTGCCGTACCTGTGCTTGCTCGGTTTCGGATAGGCCAAAACCCGAACTTTTATCTGAAACGCCTTCAAAACCAGATCTCTTTTTATCCTGAGACAAGCCTTCCTCCGGTTCGAACCGGGTATTTGATTCGACTTGGCCAGGTTCTTCCTCTTCCCCGAACTTTGGTGATCCTTCCCCATTCTCTCTCCAACCGCTCTCCTCGACATCCGGATCATTTGGCTCAGTATCCGGCATGGAGGTGTTCCCGTTTTTCAGGATCTTTTGCACGGCCTGATCAGAGAGTGTTACCCGGAAGGCTTCAGTTGTTTCCAGCAAGCCATCGACCGGCTTAGTCTTCTCGTTATTAAGGTTCTCCGGTCCGTCAGTTACGCGGCGCAGATATCCCGGCCCGATAATCCGGGTAATACCAAAGGAAGAAACGGCACCGATTTTCATCATTCGATCCTGTAAGGGATAATTGCGCCCTCTGGTAACTGTTGTTCAGGTCAGCCCAGGCTGAAAAGAAGACCGCGTCAGGTCAGATTTCTCCACATCATTTATCGGGCGGAAATCGGCACAACTTGAGCTAAAAATACTTAATAAACAACTCATGTCCGATTTTCCGAGCAGACTGCCCACCTCAATAATCGTCGATGGTCTGCCTTGGACACGCCATTTCCGCGACAAAGGGAGAACGCATTTTGAAGAAATTCCTGGTCTTAGGGGATTCTGAGTGATAATCTGCGTAATCTGGTACCGGTATCTCAATTCAGCCGTTAAAGAGGGAGAGTTTAAATGGATTTTTCCGAATTATTGGAGAAAAGAAGGTCTATCCGCGATTACGAGGACAAAGAAGTGCCGTTGGAACTTATCGAAGAAATTCTCGAGGAAAGCGTTAAAGCGCCCAATGGCGGAAACAGGCAGCCCTGGAGTTTCGTCATCATAAATAACCGGGAGTGTATAAAGAAAGTTTCAGACGTGAGCAAAAGGGCAATCCTGGATGACATTAATAAGGATCCCGACAATTACATGAAACAGTACGAGGCGGGTTTAAAAAACGAGAAATTCAACGTCTTTTACAACGCCCCCGCTTTGATTCTGATTCTCGGACAACCGGATGCAGCCTCAACACGAGAAGATTGCAGCCTGCTGGCCTGCTATCTCATGCTGTCGGCCGCTTCAAAAGGACTGGGTACATGCTGGGTCGCTCTGGGTGGAAATATAAAGGACCAGCAATTCAGGGAAGAAATCGGTATACCTGACCGGCATGAGATAATTGCGCCTATAATCCTCGGTTATCCCAAGAATATTCCTCCGATGCGGGAGAGAAGAGCCCCGGAAATTTTAAAAATAATTAGCTAACTAAAACCGGATTGGAATGACTCAAGCGTAATTTCCTTGACATTACACGCTTTTATAATTATTTTAAGTCCAATGAGTACACCAGATAGACTAGTATACCTAGGAGGACAGAGGATGAAACTGAAACCCTTTCTGAGGATTGTAACTATTTGTCTCTGCCTAGCTTTTATTATAGTCCCATTTGCGTCTGCTGATGACAATAATCGGACTTACACCGTTAAGAAAGGTGATACGCTCTGGGACATCTGTAGTATGTTTTATAGCGATCCATTCCTCTGGCCGGCACTTTGGGCCTTAAATCAAGAGCGGTTAACCAATCCCCATTGGATTTCGGTGGGAGATAAATTGATCATCTATGATGAAGAGGTGTTGAGGAAAAAAGCGGCTGAGATGGCCCCGGCCATCGCAAAGGCTCCCGGTATTACTGAGGCCCCGGAGTCCCTATATGAAACGGGTAAACCCATTGAGACGATTTTCCCAAAATATTTTACTTACATGGCTAATCCGGAAGGTATGGAAGGTACGGGCATTAACCGTATCAGAGTGAAAAAGGTCGTTTTCGAGACCCAATGGGTCGTCGAGCCCTCTCAGGAAGTTCGCCGGGTATCCCGAAAAAGAGTACTAAATACCTACTCGAACGTTTACCAGGTGGGAACGATCGTCGCCTCCGAGGAAACGGGATACCAGCCTCCGGGTTCCAGTGATATTCACGGGAAGAGCATGCTTTCCTTTTTTGATAACGTAGTCGTCCATTTCACCGGGGACGTGGCTGAAATATTGGAATCAGCCGCTCAAGGTGAAAAGGACCCATATTTCCGGGAATATCCTATTTACGCTCTGGGCAGAGATATTAAAGAGCCCGAAGATGAATCCGGCCGAAAGTCACTTGGAAGACTCTTTCGCTTTAAAGGCGTTCTGACCGTAGTGGCACGCATACAAACCTCCAAGGTCCTGCCAACCGAAAAGCGCAGGTTATCTTTCAGCATCAGGCCG
>JAZGHI010000324.1:0-4297 GCA_036480955.1 Candidatus Adiutricales bacterium | reverse complement strand
CTATTCATCTGTCTTTTCAACCTCGGAAGGTTTGTCTTTTGTTTTTGTTTCTGTTTCGTCTTCCTCTTCTTCCGGTGACGGCTCTTCCTCCTCCTCGGGAGGTTCGGGCCGGGCCAGAAAACTTTCTACACGGCTGATGTCGAGATTGTTTTTATCTATTCCCAAAGCATCACTGGACAATCCCAGGCTCAAACCCAGCAACTGCGGGTATAAAATAGCCGGCAGTCCGTCCGAAGACTCATTATCAGCCAGGGCCTCGCTCTGCACCGTATCGAATTGTATCTGGCAGTAGGTGCAGGCCGTACACAGGAAATCGGCCCCGGCTTTTTTCGCGTCCGCGCATTTTTTCTTCAGCAGATCGAGGGATAGTTCTTTGTTCTTACCCCAGACCGGATTACCGCAGCATTCCAGCCTCCTCGACCATTCCACGCTTTCACCGCCGATAGCCTTTATCAAATTCTCGAATATGGTCGGGGCATACGGGTCGTCGAACCCGGTTATCTTGGCCGGCCGAAGGGCATGACACCCGTAATGAGCAGCCAGTTTCAAATTTTCAAAGGGCTGTTGGACGTTTTCCTTGATGGAGTCGAGCCCCACGTCCTCGGCGAGGACGGTTAGCAGATGTTTCACCTCTACCCCGCTGTTCAGTCTGAGCCCTTCTTCTTTCAGCACCTTATTAGCGTCCCGGAGAAGCTCCCTGTTTTCGTTAAGGGCATGCTGGGCATGCTTGAAACTTCCGAAACAGCACTTACACGGGGTCAAAATGTCCAACCCTTCCCGTTCGGCCAGTGCCAGGTTCCGGGCGGCAGACAGGATAAAAGATTCGAAATGAAGGTTCCGGGTAGGATAGCCGCAGCAATTAAATTCAATTTCCTCAATTTGGACACTCAGCTTTTCCAGGACCGCTCTGGTGGAAGTGGCGTAGTGTTCGACATAATATGGAATTTTACAGCCCCAGAAAATGGCGAACTTCATGATATCTTCCCCTGGTCCATACCGGCAACGGCCTCGAGGGCGTCTTCGCTCAAGTCACCAATCTGGCTGGACGCCCGAAGCCGGGTGTAGGCCGTTTGCTTGAGTTCATAAATCACGTCCGTGACCTGTACACCTTGTGGACAGTTTTCCTGGCACTGGTAGCACGTCAGGCAATCCCAGAGCATTCTCGAATCAAGGGCCAGATCGCGCAGGCCCAATCCAAGGGAGTGCATGATCTGGTGCGGCGCCAGATCCAGGTCTTCAGCCGGATTTTCATAATTGGCCACAACCGGGCAGACATTGGTGCAGGTCTGGCACTCGAAACAGGCCGAAAAAGTGCTGGCCTGGCTGGACAGACTGAAACGCTGGCGTAAAGACCGGCCGTTAGTGGTCAGAGGTGAAGCCCGGTCCTTCAATTTTTCCGCGATCTCTATCGCGCCTTCTTCACGAACCCAGGTTTGAAGCTCCGGATATCCTTGTTCAACCAGCTTATCTTTCATGGCGAACCATAGATCCTGCAAGTTTATGCCCACTGGACACACGTTTGTACAGCGGTAGCAACTGGTGCATATATAACTGCCCTCCTGGATGGCGTGAAGCTCTTTTGGGGTCAAATTTTTCCCGGAGGCCAGGGCTCTCAGGGCCACAAGTTTTTCAGAAGGCAATATATTGATATTCGGAATCCGGTCGAAAACAATACCCACTGAACATCTCATGCTGCACGTCCCGCAATGTGTACAGGCGTCCAATTCCATGGCCCGGCGTGTGGCTATATTGGCCGGGTGGGCCGTTTCATTGTCCATGACCTCGGCCACGGCCAAAGCCACGGGACTTGAAAAGATGTGGAAAAACTTACTGAAGGGCAGATAGGCTAATCCGATAAAGGAGGCCAGGAAGTGGATGGGCAGGAGCAACTTGTCTGCCCGGAACATGGCCAGATTAGCGGCCACCGGCCTGGTAATCTTTGAAACCGGATAAGAGAGGAAGGCCCAGCCCGGCTGGTCATGACACTTGGCGCAAAGCCCCTCGTGCATGACTTTCCCCACGGCTAACGTGGCCTCATCGTTTATCATTACGTGCCCCGGGAAGACCGAGCCGTATTTCTCGGCCCAGTAAACCCTAAGAGGCCTTAACACCTGATGGTCGTTTACCTTGGCATATTCCTGGACCATCTCAGAAAATATTGGCGACGAAACTATCTTGATCGTTTCCAAAAAAAATCCTGTGACCATGATCACGGCCACGATTATTATGGCGTATATGTCAAGGCCCCTCGTCAGCCGCTTTAGCCCCTTCAGTTTCCAACGCCGGTAAATAGCGATCCCAATTCCGATAAAAACCATCACCCCGAAAAGGTTTCTGAAGAACAACGGCGGATTGGTAGTGATCTGATCTGTCTGTCTGAGCACGAGAGCGTGCATGAAGACCAGTAGGATGAAACCCCAGAATATGCACATGTGCATGATCCAGCGAAGATTATCCTCGGTCCGAATCCGGCGCTGCAAAAGAGCATCGAAAAACAAGGCCTTAAGTACATCAATTATGGAAGCGCTGAACAGGGTGGAGGCCAGGCCCTTCACCGCAAAAGAGGCTCGCTCGGAAGACGAATACCTCTCGGCCACGGGGCCGACTTCCAACCTGAACCATGTCCAGATTCTATAACCCATGCCTAAAACGCAAATAGCCAGCGAGATATACAGGGAGATTGAAAACAACATAAATTTCTTACCACCGGGTTCAGAATTGGCGCACTAGACATTCAGTGCTACAGAGAATGGTGGGTCAACCTTGTGAAGAGATTAGCAATGTTTAAAATCCGAGTCAATACAAATAGTGATTCATTTCAATAGGTTAAATAAGTCAAATTACGAAACTTCGGAGCGGCAGACGGTAAATAGAACCAATACCTTGAACCTATATAACTTTCTGATTATATGACATTTACCTCAATCCAAGCCGCGGGTTTCTTATATACCACATCATTGGGTGTAATTCCAGCCCTTAACCGGTTTGTTTTAAGATCAATGAGCAAAATATTTTCTGGTTCTGTTTCAGGAAAAAAATGTGCAATTATTCGCAAACCATTTCTTGAGCGCTGGAAAATAATGTAAATATTGATCTTGCCGGAAGAGATTACTCACGAGGACTTATTAATCGCGTCAGGCAGGCCAAGGGGTGACTGGGAACTGATGGCGCCACTGAATCAACCTGAGCCTCTATGCCAGGATCCGAAAAAGATCTGATAAACGATCTGGTCTGGTGAGAGCAGGCCAAGGCAATAAGCGCAGGATTTTCAATGTTTCGGTACAAAGAGTTAAATTTTTTATTATAGAGAGTTAAATTTTTCTTGACACGGAAGCAAACTCGAATTATACGTTTTTAAGGAAAATGATGAATTTAATATATTAAGTTTATCAATATTAGCATGACGCCCTATCAAATTGGCGATAAATCTTTATAAG
The DNA here is from genome assembly GCA_036480955.1 of Candidatus Adiutricales bacterium. Taxonomy (GTDB): domain Bacteria; phylum Desulfobacterota; class Desulfarculia; order Adiutricales; family JAFDHD01; genus JAZGHI01. Next base: position 860 of record JAZGHI010000324.1, on the reverse strand, counting down.
GAGCTAATTTTATTGTATATTTCAACTTCCACTTCGAGCAAGCCTTTCTGCCTTAAGAAAAATGTATTATAGATGATTACTCACTTAGCCAAGCTTGACCGCAGGAGTTGGAAGTTTCTTGTGAAAAATTGGACATAGATCCATGGCCAGACTGGAAAAGGAATGAAGTAAAGAAAAACTTGGGATAACACGCCTCGGCCATGCCGATACAACCTTCATATTTTGCCTAATAGCTCCCAAAGCTTAGCTAATTAAATTGAAAGGAAAACAGCATGTCTCAATCGATTTACCTGATTACCTATCTGGCGATAGTCGTCTTTATACTAGCCAGTGTTAAACGCATCTACAACTATCTCAGTAATCCAATCCATGTTCGATGGGAGATTTATCCAGTTGCTCATGAAGGTGAGCGGGCGTCGTATGGTGGCAGTTATATGGAAGACGTCGACTGGTGGCAGAAGGAAAGGAAAGTATCCAGAATCGGGGAACTGAAGGGGATGATTTCCGAAATATTCCTCCTTAAAGCCGTGTGGGAAAATAATCGGCCCTTGTGGTATCTGACTTATCCTTTTCACCTGGGCTTATATCTAACCATTGGTTTTATAGGTCTGCTTGGTATAGGAGCAATCCTGGAACTATCAAGCGCAGTCTTTGAACCTGAGACACTACTTTATTCCATAGTGACTGCCTTGACTAATGTGGTCGGACCTGTCGGTTTTATTCTGGCAACTTGCGGCGCCGTGGGATTGATATATAAAAGGGTTACCGATTCCGGCCTTAGAAATTATTCTACATTCGAACATTTTTTCAATCTTGTGCTATTTATCGTTACTTTTGCCCTGGCTGTTCTGACTTGGCTC
>JAZGHI010000323.1:0-4919 GCA_036480955.1 Candidatus Adiutricales bacterium | reverse complement strand
CCAAATACGGTGGTATGGCTGGCAGAACGTAAAGCAGGACGAAATGCAAAGCCGGAATCATAGAGGTCATGCCGGCCGCGTAACTGGCGGCTCTGAGTGAAGGCCGTGAGCCATCGATCGCGATTAGGATCTTGTGCTCAATTTCTTTGGTGTCACTTGGGGGAGACATGACGCTTTATCCTCCTCTTTGATGAGTCCGGCTGGAGATAGTCCAGGTCGTTTTAGTATGTGATCAGCTTCTAATAATCATCATATCCGGTAGAGTTTGAATTCGTCAATATGGCCCCTGTTCATTAGTCTGTACGCTAGTACGGCGAGGCTTCGCTGAGAATCCGGCAGAAATTGGTGTACTCATCCGACTGACATGAACGCTGCACCGCGAATTTCAGGGTGATCGGCGCCAGCAGGGTGGTAATAAAGGCCGTGATAATCAGCGTGGAAAACTGCTCATCTGTCAGCAGCGGCGCGGTAATGGTCCCGGCTTTCATAAGTTCAGCGCTGAGAGCTATGACCACCGAGGCGATGACCAGTTCCATCGCGCCCCGGCCGTTCATGCCAAACCCGACTACCATGGCTTCCCGCAGGTTCCTCCTGAACGGCCAGAAGGCCAGGCCCGCGCCAAAGAGCTTGCCAATGATAGCCACCGCGGTTAAGGCAAGGCTGAAACTGATAAACCACCAGTTCCACTCAAAATGGAGATGAAAGGATAGCGACACGAAAAAGATAGGAACCAGAAAGCCGTAGGCAATACCGAAAAACCGGTCTTTGATAACTTCGTACACCTTCTCGTCCATAATCTCACGCCGGACAAACTGGCCGGCCACAAAGGCGCCTATAACAATGTGCAGTCCAGCCAGTTCGGCCAGATACCCCATAACCAGGGCCACGCTGATGCCGAAAGTAAACCCGAATCCCTCCACGTCCGTGACATGTTTAGCCAGGCGGGGCATGATCAACTCGCTTACCACCACCACCAGGGAAAAAAACAGACCGACTTTGAGCAGGAGCAGGACCATGTCGTCCCAGACAACGCCGCCGGTGCGAACCAGGGCGAATAAGACGGACAATCCGATGAAGGCCAGCACGTCGTTTATGATCGCGGCGCCAATGATCACGTGGCCAATCTCGGTCTGGTTGATGCGCATGGACCGGAGGACCACGGATTGAACGGCAACGGCGGTGATAGAGATCCCCAGGCCAACAAAAAGCGACTGAAAAGTCGTGCCTCCAAAGAGGCGCGTGACGATGAAACCGAGAATAAACGGCAGGACAAACCCGCCCAGGGACGTGGCCGCGGCCGGTTTGATGTGCTCGATTACCTCCTTGGGATTCATCTCCATGCCCGACGAGAACATGACAAAGAATATGCCCATATCGGCCATCAGTTCCAGGGACGGTGTGGCGGTTACCCAGCCTAGAAGGGACGGTCCGAGGATGACTCCGGCCACTAACTGGCCCAGTATTAAAGGCATACCCAGACGGGAGAACAGGTAACCGAGAAGCCAGGCTACCGTGAGGATGGTGAGCAGATTCAGAATAAGGCTTTCGGTCATCATTTTCGGGTATCAGCCCCAGTTTTTAAAGAAAACTATCCAGAATCATAGTCCGGTCGGCCGTCATTGGAGAGAACCGTTCCAATTCGATTCAATTCTTAAATAATATAACCCGGTTATTTTATATCACAATGCATGAATTACTTAACACTTTTAACACACTTGTTTGACTCTCAAAAGTCCTTTTACTATAATCCCGGAGAATACTAGTCTAAGCACTTTGGAGAAACCACATGGATAAAGAGACCTTTCTAAAATACGGGCACGAGTTCATAGACTGGATCGCCGATTATTTTGAAAACATAGAAGATTTCCCGGTCCTGGCCCAGGTAGAGCCGGGCGATATCGCGGCGCGGCTGCCTGAGTCGCCGCCGGATAATTCAGAAAGTATGGAAGCCATTTTCGATGATTTTAAACAGATCATCCTGCCGGGGATGACCCATTGGCAGCACCCATCCTTTTTTGCCTATTTTCCGGCCAATAACAGCGAGCCATCTGTCCTGGCCGAGTTTTTAATCGCGGCTCTGGGGGCTCAATGTATGATCTGGCAGACGTCACCGGCGGCCACTGAACTGGAAGAAGTGGTCATGGAGTGGCTCCGTAAAATGCTTGGTCTTCCGGATAGATTCAAAGGTGTTATCCAGGATACGGCCTCGACTTCTACGCTCTGCGCCCTGCTCTGCGCCCGTGAAAAATCCACCAATTTTCGAATCAATGACACCGGGTTTGGCGGTGAGGAAGTTCAGAACCTCACTATCTACACTTCGGAAGAATGCCATTCGTCGGTTGAGAAAGGGGTTAAGATTGCCGGTTTCGGGCGGCAGAACCTTCGCCTTGTCCCGGCTGACGAAACCTTTGCCATGATCCCTGAAGAACTTGAAAAAGCTATCTTAGCCGATCAACAGGAAGGCCGGGTGCCTTGCTGCGTCGTGGCCACGGTCGGCACCACCTCATCTACGGGTATTGACCCTCTCGAGCCCATCGGCCGGATTTGCGAGAAGCACGGGCTCTGGCTCCACGTGGACGCGGCCTTGGCCGGGACCGCGGCCGTAATCCCCAAAATGAGGCATATTCTGGACGGGATCGAATTAGCGGACTCCTTTGTCTTTAATCCTCATAAATGGCTTTTTACCAACTTCGATTGCTCGGCTTTTTATTGCCGGGACACCAAAGCCCTGACCTCGACTTTTGAGATTCTGCCGGAGTATTTAAAAACCGACCTTGACCGGCGGGTCAATAATTTCCGCGACTGGGGCATACCTCTGGGCAGAAGGTTCAGGGCCCTCAAGCTCTGGTTTGTCATCCGTCATTACGGGGTAAAAGGGCTTCAAGAAAAAATTCAAGCGCACCTCGACCTGGCCGGGGAGTTCGAATCCTGGGTCATCAAAGAACCGGGCTTTGAGGTGTTGGCTCCGGTAATTCTTAACCTGGTCTGTTTCCGGTATCATCCTGCGGATCGGGCCTACCCGGAAGAAGAACTCGAAAAGATCAATAAAGACCTGATGGACAGTCTCAACCGGTCGGGAAAGATGTTTATCACGCACACCAAACTGAAAGGGAAATTTTGCTTACGTCTTTCCATCGGCCAGACAAATACCGAGCGCGAACACGTCGCCAAAGCCTGGGAACGTATAAAATCCATGGCCCGAGAAAGAGGTTGATATGCCCGAGGTTATTTTAGCCATAGACCAGGGAACGACCGGTTCAACGGTTTTGCTGATCGATCACGAGTCAAACGTTCTCGGAAGAGGATACAGTGAACTGGAGCAAATTTACCCGAGACCGGGCTGGTTGGAACATGATCCGGAGTTTATCTGGAAATCCGTGCTTGAGGCCATAAAAGAAGCAGTAAAACATTCTTCCCTGGAACCGGACGATATAAAGGCTATCGGAATTACCAACCAGCGTGAGACCAGTATTATCTGGAACCGTGATTCTGGTCTGAAATACCATAACGCGATTGTCTGGCAATGCCGCCGGACATCTGAAATATGCGGCGAACTCAGAGAGGCGGGGCTTGAGGAGCTGTTCACCCGCAAGACAGGCCTCCTCCTCGATCCGTATTTCACGGGTACAAAACTGAAATGGCTGTTTGACAATCTGCCCGATCTTAAGAATGAAGCCGGCTCGGGCAAGGCTCTGGCGGGTACGGTCGACAGCTATCTCATCTGGAAACTTACTCAGGGTAAGTCTCACCTTACGGACGTAACCAATGCCTCCAGAACTCTCCTGATGGATCTGAAAACCCTGCAATGGGACGAGGAACTCTGCTCGATTCTCGAAATCCCCATGAATATTCTCCCCGAAATCCGGGGCTGCTCGGAAATTTTCGGCCATACCAAAGGCCTGCCCTGCTTGCCGGACGGTATTCCCATCACCGGCTTGGCCGGAGACCAGCAGGCCGCTCTGTTCGGCCAGGCCTGCTTTAAGACCGGCCAGGCTAAATGCACCTACGGCACGGGCGCCTTTCTACTTATGAACACGGGGAGTTCGCCTGTCCCCAGTAAGAACAGGCTCCTCACCACACTGGCCTGGAAAATTAACGGTAAGGCCACCTATGCCCTGGAAGGTTCGGCTTTCGTGGCCGGCGCGGCAATACAATGGCTAAGGGACGGACTCAAGATCATAAACAGCGCGCCCGATATAGAGGTATTAGCCAGACAGGTTCCCGATACAGGCGGGGTGGTCTTGATACCCGCTTTCGCCGGCTTGGGAGCGCCTCACTGGAAAGCCGAGGCTCGAGGCCTGATAACCGGACTGACCAGGGGCACGACCCGGGCCCACCTGGCCCGGGCCGCGCTTGAAGGCATTGCCCTGGAAATAGTTGATATATTACAGGCCATGGAGTCAGACCGCGGGGACGAGTTAATCGATCTCAAAGTCGACGGAGGGGCTTCGGCCAACGATCTTTTGATGCAGATCCAGGCCGACCTGCTGGACCGGCGAATCGTGAGGCCGCGGATTGTGGAGACTACCGCTTTGGGGGCGGCTTTCCTGGCAGGCTTGGGTTCGGGGTTCTGGAAAGATACCGACGAGATTGCCGGTACCTGGAAGATGGATCAGCAATTTTTACCGGAAATCGGTGATGATCAGCGTGCCGCCGTCGTAAGCCGCTGGCGTGAGGCCATTAAAACAGCCTGAAGGCCCGCGTAAGCAAATCCCTACTTGTTTACATGGTTTAAAAAAGCTCTTACAACCATATGGAACTTGGAATCCCCGACTACGCTCAGATGGTCCCGGCCTTGAATCTGGAAATGGCAGGCATTAGGCACATATTTGGCAAAGGCCGCTACGTCCCCTTTTAGGAAATCATCAGAGCCCACCACGGACATTAGTGGTACCTTAATCTTTTTTAAATTTTCTTCT
>JAZGHI010000322.1:0-6668 GCA_036480955.1 Candidatus Adiutricales bacterium | reverse complement strand
AACAAGAACATCAAGGTTCCTGACAAGGAAGAGATCATCGATAAATATCACACCGCCGCCTCTCTCATACTGCCGAAAGACAGGATAGAAGAATCCCTGAGTCTCATCTTGGAACTGGAGCAATTGGAGAGCCTCCGGAGATTGGTGAAGGTTTTTTGTGCCGTCTAGAGACCTGGACAAACGCTTTTAACGATCCATCGGCAGGTGTTGAATCAGGGTAGATTAAAGCTAATATTTGAGAAAATGCCTTTAAAAGGGTAGAATGTCTGAAAAAAGCAGTAAAACACCTGAGAATTGTGTCATAATCGAAGGATAAAAAGGGGTCTACCCGATGGTATTTTCAGGAAGAAAGAATCGCAGGCGGCGTAAGCGGCGCGAGGTTCAATGGGAGGGCGAGCTTAAGGCCAAGATTTCGGATGTTGAGGAAATAATAAAGGTTCGGATTGCAAATTTTTCCGCAACCGGCGCGCTTCTTCACTCAGACCGGATTTACGCCGGGCCGTATCATCTGGCCCTCCCGGATAATGACTCGGAATTAAGCCTGAGTATCTTTACCCAGGATGGAACCCTGGAATCCCACTTCAAAATCCGGTGGTACGACAGGTCAGTGAAACTGGACACTTTCCTGATCGGTATTGAATTCCTGGATATGCTCGAAAACAACCGTGAGCTCATTGATAAGATAGTGGCCAGGTTCTAGGCCGCGGGCGGATCTGGTTTCGGTTTTGTTCTGACTATCCCGCGAGACATCTGATATCTCGCTGTCACTTCGATCATTAAGCAAAGTAGAGACCTCTGTAAAACTTCGTCCTTTGGCCCAACTCATCAAAGAAACCGAAGGTTTCTTTCTCAGGAATATTCATATGACCTTCGGCCGTATAAATTAGTCGCGCTCGAATTTTGAGCTGCCACTTCGGCTTCGCCTGCAGTGGCTTTAGTCCTCGAAATACTACAAGTATTCCTGCGGCTAAAATTTGCAGGCTCCTCGATTTGACCACAAATTACTCGCTTTGCAGAGGTCTCATCTGATAATACTCAACATTCCTTAAACATATGGAAGCGTTTCTTGAAGATGAGTGAGACAGTTTGGCCTTCTTGAAAAATGTCACCATACTGAGGGTCGGCTTTGTCCACATACAAGATTTGATCGCCGAAACGGACGGTGTACCTGACGATCGATCCGATATACATTACACCCTCTATTTGGCCCTTGATCAGGGTCCCGAAATCCGATAACTCGCCCTCGGTGGTGCCGATACGGATAGACTCCGGCCTTACTACAGCCTTAAGCCTGTCTCCCTTCGAGACTGGGAAACCAGGCAGTTCGAGTTTGAGAATTACGCGCTGGACACGGAAGGACATCTCACCAGGTGAAATACCGATTATTTCTCCACTTAGAAAATTGATATGACCGACAAAATTAGCCACGAAATCGTCTACGGGAGTTTCGTATATTTCGGTCGGAGTGCCAACCTGTTTAACAATACCGTGGTCCATGACCACCAGTTCGTCTGAAAGTGACATGGCTTCTTCCTGGTCGTGGGTTACAAAAATTATGGACAAGTCGAGTCGTCGCTGCAGTTTTCTGATTTCCTCCCTCATGGTTAGACGAAGGTTCGCATCCAGGTTGGACAGGGGTTCGTCCAGAAGAAGTATTTTCGGGTGCAGGCTGAGGGCTCGAGCCAGGGCAACCCGCTGCTGCTGCCCGCCCGATAATTCATGCGGTCTCCTGGTGCCGAGGCCTTCCATCTGGACCAGGTCTAGAAGACGTTCGACTTCTTTCTCAATCTCGGCTCTAGGTTTTTTCCTTACCTTGAGGCCAAAAGCGATATTTTGAGCAACACTCATATGTGGAAACAGAGCGTAGCTCTGAAAGACCATGGCTGTATCGCGGTTATGGGGTGATTGTTGAGAAATATCCTCACCGTCAAGAATAATCTTGCCTTCATCCTGCTCGACAAATCCGCTGATTATCCTGAGCAGAGTGGTTTTACCGCATCCGCTCGGTCCCACAAAGGTAACCAGCTTACCTTTTTCAAGGGAGAAGGATACGTCGTTTACCGCTACTAGCTGGCCGAACTTTTTGGTGATATTTTGCATTTCTAAAATATAATTCATTTCACTCACAAACCAGATTTCTTTTAATAAACCTTTATTCCGGTGTACCTGGAGAGAAGGCTTAACACCCCTAGGCATGTCAGGACCACGGCAATCAGCATAAGTGAGAGGGCGCAAGCCATGCCTAAAAAGCCTGTCTCAGCAACGGCCAGGATATACAAGGCCACCAGATTGTTCCCTGGTGAAATGAGGAATATTACCGCGCTTACCGCAATCATCCCTACCATGAATGTATAGATGAAACCCGCCACAAAGGCTGAGCTTATGATAGGGAGAATAATCCGGGTATACACCCGGAAAGCGTTGGCTCCCATATCAATAGCCGCTTCCTCGATAGACACGTCCATTTGGTGGAGTTTACTTATGCCTGCTTCGAGACTCACGGAAATGTTTCTGAAAGCTTCGTTTAGGATCATGATAGCGAATGTGCCGGTCAGCACCAAGGGTGGTGAATTGAAGAATAAGATATATCCGATCCCCATGACGGTTCCGGGCACGGCGAAGCCCAGTAAAGCTGAAGATTCTAAAACTCTTTTCAATGGTATACGTTTACGGACCAATAGATAAGACAAAGTAATACCAATGACAGGAGCAATCAGGGCCGCGCCGAACGCGAACCGGAGACTGGTGATCAGAGACCTGATTCCGTTTACGGTATTGAAATGCTCCAGCGTGAAACTGTTATCGATCATTATGATTTTGGTAAACGCCCCCATAAAAATAATCCCAAAGCAGAGTAAGATCAATAGAGAGACAGGTACGATTATAATCAGCATAGGATAGAGTATGTTGGGAGCAATCTTTCTTTCTTCGTCCTGTTGAGGTTTACCTCCAATGGTTGTATATTCACGGCCTTTAAGCAGATATTCGTGGATGAGAAAAATGGTCAGGCTTGGCAGCACCAGAAAAACACAGAAGACAGCGGCCATTTCCAGATTATTTTCCCCTATCCAGAGAAGATAAGCATCCGTAGCCAGGAGCGACACCCCACCGCCTATAAGCATAGGATTACCAAAATCGGCCAGAGACAGGATGAATACCAAGAGCGCCGCCTTGAGAATGCCGGGCGCGGCCAAAGGGATGGTAATCTTGCGTAGAACTTCGAAACTCCCGGCGCCCATATCTATGGCCGCTTCCTCGAGACTGGAACCCAGAGACCTGAGCACGTTTTGAATCAGGAGATAACCGAGAGGCAGAAAGGTTATGGTCTGGGCAATAATAATCCCGGGCCATCCGTAAAGATTAAATGGAAGATGTAAGAATTTTGTAAGTATTCCCTGTCTTCCACCGATCAATATTAAGGCCAGGGCGAAAATAAAAGGCGGAGCAATCAATGGTAGAAGTCCTAGTATTTTAACCGGCCTGCTTATTATCTTTGGTCCTTTGAGCCCCAGATACGCGTAACAAAAGGCAATCGGAATTATAAGAGAAGTAGAAACCACGCCCAGAACGAGACTGTTTCTCAAGGCCCGGTAATAATAAGCCGTAGTAAAGAATTCCTGGTAAGTATCGAGGCTTATTATACTCTCTCTGTCCAGTCTGTATTTTATATTGCTGACAGAGAAAGCCATTTTCGTCGTGCTTGCCGCCAAGGCCCTCTTGATATCATTTAAACCCCTGAGATCATCCCATTCTTTGACAAACCGAAACTTTATAAACGTACTGTTATTTTCGGTCTTCCTGATAATATCTCTTACGCCTTCAATTGGTTTCAGAATCTCCAGGATGGGTTGAACGACCGCATTTTCAAAATCCGTTTCAACGGTTGAATCACCTTTTATTTCCAGGATTACCGTCGGAAAGGAAACGGTGAAGCTCTTCACCAGCACCGTACCAATGGGTATTACAATAAAGAGCAGGATGAGTGCCACGGCTATTAAGGTGACGGCCACCAATCCGGGATTGCGCAGGAAATAACGGCCGTCCTCTATGAAGTTCGATATATAGGTGCTTTTAGTAGTAATACTCATTTATTTTTCAATAATAGTATATTTTTAGCGCCAGCTTTGACTCATGACCGGAAAAAGAAAGCCCTGGTTCCCCGGGGCCTTCTTTTTTCCAGGCATGTGATCTGATTACTTCTTATAAAGCTTCTTCCATTTACTCATAATACGTTTCTGATTTTCTCCGGCCCAAAGGCCGTCATATTTGATTAGATTGGGGTCCATTTTTACCAGTCCCGGAACACCCGGCCGTGTTACTTTGGACCTGAATGTACCAATATAGGTCTGACCCTCCTTTGAACCAAGCCAATCGATAAGCTTTCTAGCGCCTTCCAGGTTCTTGCACCCTTTAAGAATTGCCACCGATTCAAGATCAAAGGCCGTACCCTCCGATGGAATAATGCCTTCAATGGGAAACCCCTTCTCCACGCGGCCATAAATGGCCTGGTCCCAACTGAGTCCAACAGCATATTCACCTTGAGCTACCAATTGAGCGGGAGCTGAGCCTGACTTGGTGTATTGGCCCACATTATCATCTATTTTATCTAAAATTTTCCAAGCCTCGTCTTCTCCGAATATCTGCATCATGGCCGAGACAGACAGAAAGGCCGTACCGCTTGTCCCTGGATTCGGCATGACTACCTCGCCTTTATAAACAGGGTTAGCCAGGTCTTTCCATGACTTGGGTTTGGGCAGATTTTTTTCTTTCAGGAGTTTCGTATTCACCACCATCGCCGCAAACCAAAAATTATACCCGTGCCAAAAGCCGTCAGGGTCCTGGAATTTCGCCGGGATATCAGTCCAGACTGGTGACTTATAGGGAATGAACCAACCTCTCTGAGTGCCGACCGTGGCGTGAGCGTTCAGGAAACCCCAAATGATGTCGGCTTTGAAATTGGGGGCCTCGGCCACAACACGGCTCCAGAGTTCGGTTGAGCTCATCCGCGGACTCCACAGGATTTTCATCCCGATTACTTTCTCAGCTACCGGAGCCCATTTTTCCATCTCATTAACATCAGCGTTAGTGTAGATGCGGAGTACCTTTTCCGCATATACGGGGGTGGTGAAGATGAAGATAAAAGTAAAGAGAATCAACAGGGTGGGCCAAAATGTACCTTTTTTGATCGTCATTCCAGACTCCTCCTTTTGGTGTTGGTTTAAAGTAAATATCCGCGTTTTTTATCGCTTCGGCTAACTAATTGATAGAATATACAAAAACCCTATTAAGCGCCTCGGGCTTTTCCAGGGGAAGCGCTTGAAAAACATCGGTTTTCTCGATTAATCGCCACTTTCCTCGATTTTCCAACTCATCCAGCTTGTCCTTACAATCTTGATCGAAGTACGTGTCGGCACGGACGCTGAAGATCATATGGCCCCCTGGTTTTGTGACCCGAACCAGTTCATCAAAGGCACTTGGCGGAGCATGACCTGCCGTAAAAACACCCATGGCCACTGAAGCGGAAAATGAATTCTTGTCAAAATCCAATTCCTCACATAAATCCATCTGGTGTAGTTCCTGGTAAATCTTTTTTTCGCGAGCCTTTTCCAGCATACCTGAAGAGATGTCAAGACCAATTATATTTTGGTATCCTAATATATATAAGGCTTGGCCTAGGATTCCGGTTCCGGCCCCAGCGTCCAAGATTAAGCCCTCCCTGGCCACGTACCGTCCGATAAAACCGGTCATGATGGTGGGGAGTTTATAACCGAAGCTCAGTACATCCAGATCGTAATCCTCTGCCCAAGCATCGTAACTTTCTGACAATTCTTTATTATTTTGGGCTGAATATACCTTCTCCAGCCACGTAGACTTATCAGAGGAACTCAATGAATACTCCTTGATTAAGCCTGATCTGTACAGGTTGGTTTTTTATATCTAAATTTCTGGGTTTAAAACTCAGAATTTTTAATTTATCGACTAACTTATCTGTATTTGGAATATCTTGATACTCAACTAACCGGCTTAAATCTTTAAGTATTTTTAATGTCTTAATACATACAGCTTGGTGTCGAATATGGTTTTGTCCTCAGTTCCTTTTGAGAACTGTTATTCTTAGCATGTACTGGTAATTTTCGGAGTGGCACTGACGGTGAGGCCTACAGATCCAAAAATATTAGTTTCTTTTTTTTTATGCTACCAAATTTAGAAAATAAAATCAAATCGCTCAAGCGCCCATGTGTCAGCAACATGAAAATGTCCCCATGAAAGAGGACAAGATAATAATGGGCGAGAACGAGCGGACAAGGTATCACCTCATGCGTTTGGTGAAGAGCGGTAGTATCCTGGCCCCCTTGAAGATGTAGACGATTCAAACAGCGTCATCCCTTATTGCCTTATGTTTTCTGACATCGATTTTGGGATAGGAAGATTCATGATTGGCGTGAAGACAGGTATCAGAGTCTGAATAAATTCACTAACCGTTTCTCTAAAAAAGCTGGAGTGCCACCCTTCCACCTTCACCAACTCAGATATCTAGCCACCTCGATTTTAAAGGAACTCGGAGATATGGGTAAAGAGCAGACAGATTTTCTGGCTGATTTTTGGGACTCGACGATCCAAAAATCAATAGAATAGTCTACTAAAACAATTAAAAAGGGGTAGCCACT
>JAZGHI010000321.1:0-3276 GCA_036480955.1 Candidatus Adiutricales bacterium | reverse complement strand
CGCCAAAACATCATGTAATTGCCCAAATTGTTTGCTTAGAGCGTTTCCCTTTGGAAAACGCAAAAACAAAAGATTGTTTACTGCGTAAACAATTAAGGCAAACAATAACACGTATATGCGTTTTTGTAAAAACGCTTGGTTAGTTACATGTCTCCGATGTTAGCTGATAGGATAATAGCTCCCTTTGCTGGAAACGGAACATATTTTTGGCAATTACTATAACAGGCTGAAATTATGAAATACCTGGAAGCGGAGCGGTCCGATCTCGGGGATTTACTCGGCCTGGCCGGCTGGCTCTTCCCCGAACGTTCAAAGGAAGAACTCCACCGGATTTTGGAAACAGTTTTTAAATCGGATGAAGAAGATGCCTTTATGGTCGGGGTAGAGAACGGCCGGGCCATTAGGGCCTTATTTATCTGTTAAATACCGATTTTTTCCAGGAATATAGAATTTTCCAGCGGACGAGTTACGCCTGTAATTTGTCTGGTTCTGTTTCCGGCCGATCAAAATCGATTGAGACCAAAGATCATTTTTTTGCGGTGATATTTTCTTGACAAACCGTGGGATTCCAAATATGTTCGTATACGAATTATCTAAACCATGACTGAAAATAATAAAATAAATTCTGATTGTTATGTCTTTCTTTTGTCCAAGGCTTATCAAAAAGGACATCAAATGGTGCAGAAGCGCCTGGAACCCCTGGGCCTTACTAACATCCAATACATTGTGTTGGAGGTACTCTGGCACAAGGAAGGCCTGACCGCGGGCGAGCTTGGAAAACGGCTGAATATAGACAAGGCCACCCTGTCCGGCATTCTGGACCGGATGAGTGACTCGGGTTGGATAAATAAAAAGCAGGACGGACGGGACCGGAGAATGTCCCGGCTTTTTCCATCCGGGAAATCCATAGATATGAAGGACAGATTAAAGAAGGAGCGGGAGGCTGCCAACGAAGAATTGCTTTCCGGTTTTACGTCCGAGGAGCGAGTCCTGCTCAGGCGTCTGCTTCTGGATTTATTATAACTGAACGTTCGAGCCATGCGGCAAGATCGGTCAGAACCAGGTTCGTATACAAATAGAGCCATACCTAAATTTATAAACCCTTACCATATAAGTAAAGTTCAACAAGGAGAGAAACATGGCTGAATGGAAAAAAACAACCTGTGTCCTGTGCGCGAACCTCTGCGGGCTGGAGGTACGGATCGAAGACAACCGGATTGCCAAGGTCCGTGGAGACAAGGACAATCTCCGCAGTGAGGGTTATATCTGCCGCAAAGGCTTGAACATCCGCTTTCACCAGCACCACGCCGACCGGCTATTGCACCCTCTCAAGAAGGTCGGGGACAAGTTCGAACAAATTTCGTGGGAGCAGGCCATCGACGAGGTCGCGGAAAAGCTCCGGGCCATAGTTGATGAACACGGGCCAAAAGCCTTCGCCCTCATGGGAGGCGCCACTCTGGGTTGTCCCGCGCAGGCTCCGTTCGCGGTGGGAGTGTTGCGGGCCATGGGCTCGCAGTACTTTTACAACGCGCTCGCCCAGGAACTGACCGGCAGGTACTGGGCCGATGGGGAGTCCTTTGGCAACCAGAACCTTCAAACTGCTCCTGATATGAATAACACCGATATGCTGCTCATGGTGGGGAAGAACCCCATGATGAGCCATCATTCACCTCAAGCCCGGCGGCACTGGCCCAAATTCAGCAAAGACCCGGATAAGATACTGGTGGTGGTGGATCCTCGCCTGTCGGAAACAGCCAGACTCGCGGACATTCATCTGCCGATTAAACCAGGCACGGACGCCCTATTATACCGGGCCATGATTTCCATTATTCTGAATGAAGGCTGGCAGGACCAGGAGTATATTGACGAGCACGTGAGCGGCTTCGAAAATGTCCGTCCATTGTTCGAGGAATTCGACGCTCACGCGGCCATCGAGGTGTGCGAGCTTGATTTTGATCAGGTGAAAGAAGTCTGCCGCCTGTTTACCACCCGCAAGTCCAGCCATGAAAGCGACCTGGGTGTGCTCATGACCCGCCACAGCACCCTTATATCCTATCTGGAAAACGTGCTGCGGGCTATCACCGGACGGATCGCCGTAGAGGGCGGCAATACCTTTCCGGTAGCTCTCGCCAGCGGAGGTCCCGCCAGACCTCGAAATAAGGAACGGGAAGCGCGTGCCTGGCGGACGGTGGCTACTGACTTTCCGGCCATTACCAACCTATACCCGCCTAATGTCATGCCTGAGGAGATACTTAACGATCATCCGGACCGGCTGCGTGCCGTGATTGTCAGCTCGGCTAATCCGCTCAGGTCGTATGCCGATACCTCGGCTTATGAGGAGGCGTTTAATAAATTGGACCTCCTGGTAACCGTGGATATTGCCATGACCGAGACCGCCGCGCTTTCTCATTACGTGCTGCCCGCCCTCTCCGGTTATGAATCCTGGGACGGCGGCGGCGGAGCGGGTTTCCCGAAGATGTTCATGCAATTTCGCCAACCCGTGGTGGAAGCGGAAGGCGAGCAGATCGAGGCCAGTGAGATTTTTACCCGGCTGGCTGACCGTCTGGGCGTACTGCCCGACATCCCGGATGTTCTGTATAAAGCGGCTGAGAGCGGAGATCGGTTAAAATTCGGCGCGGAACTGATGAATTTTATCAAGGAAAATCCCGAGGCCGGCCGCCGGATGCCGTATATCCTGGCCAAAACCCTTGGGAAAAAACTGGGGTCCGTGAATCTGGCCTCGCTTTGGGGCCGGATGCAGACCTTGCCGCCCCAAGCCCACGAAAAGGCGGCCAAAGCAGGATTTACTCCAGGCCCAGGCATGGGAGATGAAATCTTTCAGGCCATTATGGATAATCCGGGAGGCCTTTACGTGGGTGAAGTTGACCCCGAAACTTGGGACCATTTCCAAGCCATAGCCACTGAAGACGGGCGCATAAACCTGGACGTGGAGGAGATGATTAAATGGCTTAAGGAGATTGACCCGGTTCTGGAACTGGAGCTCCTTAAGAAAGACGAGGATGAGTATCCGCTGATCATGTCTTCCGGCCGTCATTTTGACAAAAACGCTAATACGCAGATGCGTGATCCAGAATGGAACAAGGGAAAACGCGACTGTACTCTGATCATGCATCCCGATGACGCGGCGAAGCAGGGTTTCACTGACGGCCAGATGGTCCGGGTGATAACCGAAGCGGGTGAGGAAGTAATTGAACTGGAAATAGACGACACGACCAGGCCGGGCTACACCATGATGCCCCACGGATTCGGACTGGT